>NZ_DLTI01000029.1:0-8994 GCF_002501455.1 Comamonas sp. UBA7840
AGCATGCCCATTCCCACTAGTACATCAACACGCAAGTTTCGGAACGTAATGTCTGCCGAGCTTCTGATCTGCATCCTGACGAGTGAACGTCCACTCGATGGTTCGCTGAGCGGCGTTACGAGCCTGCTGCCACGCGTCAACCTCGCATTGCAGAAGGTGGCGGTTTTCAATGCGCCGCTCCAGGCACTGACGGCTGAGGATGCCGATTTCGATCTCCGCCATGTTCAGCCAACTCGCGTGCTTGGGTGTGTAGTGGAACTGCACCCGGCGCAAGAGCTTGGCTGCTGCGCGTTTTCCCAGGACGTCATCGAAGCATTTTCTGAAGTGAATGTTCAGGTTGTCCAGCACCAGATGCACTCGCTTTGCCTTGGCATACGTCTTGGTCAGCAAGTCGCCAACGAAGGTCACGAAGTCGACCTTGCCTCGGCGCTCCGTGACCGAGACGGTTCGCTGTCCGGCTTTGGGCTCGACGGCCACGAACAGATTGGTCGTGCCGTGGCGCACGTACTCGTAGTCTATTTTTTCGGGGCTGCGCGAGTCCATTGGCAGCGGTGCTCGGCTGTGACCGATGAGTTGCAAGCTCTTCTCGTCGATGCAGATGACCGGCTCGATGTGCGACATCGGTCGCGCGTACAGCTCAAGCAAGGCATACATGCGACTGCGGTATTCCTCGGTCAACGAACCAATGCACCACATCAGCTTGCGCCAGGGCTTGAGATCGTTTTTTTGAGCATGCGCCGCACGGTTTCTCGACTCACGTTGGCCATGCCAGGCGCCTGGCGTGCGGCCCGTTCGAGCTCCACCATCGTCCAGCGCTGCCGGCCTGCAGGCGGCGCCGAGCAAGCAAGGGCCGTCACCCGTGCTTCGTCGTCCGTGTCGTACTGGCGTGGACGCCCTGGGCGCGCAACGTCGAAGACCGCCAGTTCCAAGCCCCCTTGCAGATACGCTGCGCGCGTTCGCCACACAGCCGTGCGCCCCATTCCCAGCACCGCCATGATCTGGGCCTCTGGTACGCCCCGGTCCAGCGATGACAGAACATGAGCCCGATTGACCTCCCGCGCCTGATGCAGCCCTTTGCTGCGAATCTCGTCCACGAGCGAGCGATCCTCGTCGGTCAAGTGCAATTGCGTCTGGCGCATGGCAACACCTCCAAGCATCGAGTAGTGATGACGAGAGTGTATTCATGTTTCGTTACTTTCGTGTCAACGTACTAGGGCGTGTCATCAATCAATACCCGGGTGTGTAGCCGGGCTGCCAGGGCTCATGCCAACCACACCATGGATGCCGCCAGATGGATGGCTCCGAGAAAGTTGCGAGCAGTCTTGTCGTAGCGTGTGGCAATGGCGCGGTATTGCTTCAAGCGTGCGAAGAAGTTCTCGATCAGATGGCGCGCCTTGTAGAGCTCACGGTCATATTCGCGTGGCTGCCTGTTCGTTACCCGCGAGGGAATTACCACTGCCTTGCCCTTGTTCAATAAAGGCTCGATCAGCCGGGCCTGAGCATCGTAGGCCTTGTCGGCAATGACAGTCTGCGCTGGTGTGTCCTTGAGCAGCACATCGGCGCCTTGGAGGTCATGCGCCTGCCCTGGCGTGAGGTGAAAGCCTGTCGGGTTGCCCAGCGCATCGACCGTGGCGTGGATCTTGGTGCTCAGCCCGCCCCGGCCTCGTCCGAGGGCTTGCTTGTCGAGATCCCCCCTTTTGCACCAGCGCTGTGCTGGTGGGCGCGCACGATGGTGGCGTCAATCATGGCGTATTCGTTGTCCGCGTCCTGCGCCAAAGTCTCAAACACGCGCTGCCATACGCCGCTTTGGCTCCAGCGCGAGTGGCGGGTGTGCACGACGCGAAAATCGCCAAAGCGCGCAGGCAGATCTCGCCAGGGGATGCCTGCGCGGTAGCGGTAGAGCACTGCATCGATGAACAGCCGGTTGTCTTTTGCCGTGGCTCCGGGCTGTCCTGCCTGACCGGGCAACAGGTCTTTGATGCGCTCCCATTGGGCATCAAGGAGGGCGTATCTTTTACTCATGGCCTCTACGTGGCGCTGGGGCTGTGACTTTCAACTACTCGGGTATTGATTGATGACACGCCCTAGTGTGTCTGCGCCGAAGTAGAACTGAGCACCGGGGCTGCGGATAAAAACTTGGACTGGTTTTATGCCGTAAGTCCAAGACTCTCTCGGTACTCAATGGGGCTGAGATAGCCAAGAGTGATCTTGATGCGCTTCTCGTTGTACCAGCGGATGTAGGAGTCCAGGGCCTGGGTGAACTGCTCGATGCTCGCTGTTTTCCAGTCGCAAGGATAGAACATCTCCGTTTTCAACCGGCCGAAGAAGCCTTCGCATGCTGCGTTGTCATGCGCTTCACTTCTTCACCTTGGCCACTTCTTCGGCCACCAGTACGGCCAATTGGTCGGGCCCGAAGCTCGGCAGGCTGCGGCCATTGACAAAGAAGGTGGGCGTCTTGGTGACCTGCAGTGCGGTGAGGTCTTCGATGTCTTGCTGCACCAAGGACTGCATGCCAGGTTTCTTGATGTCCAGTCGCGCTATAGCAAGGTCCAGCCCGGCCTGCTCCGCCACCTTGAAAGCGGTCTCGATGTTGGGCTGGCCGTGGTCGGCCCAGGCGGGCTGCGCGGCCAGCACAGCTTCAAGAACCGTCTGGTACTTGCCCTGGCTCTTGGCCGATTCCAGCAGCTTGACCACCTGGTCCGAGCCTTGGTGGAACGGCGCATAGCGGATCACGAGCCTCACATCAGTGGGGTACTGAGCCATGAGATTCTTGACGATGGGATAGAAAGCCCGGCAGGTTTCGCAGGCCGGGTCAAAAAACTCGACGATGGTGACCGGGGCATTTTGTGGGCCGAAAACTGGTGAATGCATGCGGACCAGGCGGGTTTGCTCGGCCTTGACTTGCACTTCCTGTGCAGTCTGCACGCGCTTCTGGTAGGCGTTCATGCCCAGGTAGAAGAACAGCGAAACGATGGCCACCAGGCCGACAATGGTGATTTTCTTGGCGTTCATGAACGGGGCTTTCTCAAGTAAACAAAAAGCAGGATGACGATGGCGATGAAAGCCAGGAGAGACAACCAGGGAATCTGGATGCCATTGAGGATTTCGAGGCGCTGTTCGCTACAAGCGGGTCCGGTGCCGCAAGGTACCCACCACTTCGGCACCCACCCGGCCACCAGGGCGGAGTGGTAGCCGGCCATGGCTGTGCCACCCAACGCCAACGGCAGCGCATAGACAGCACCGCGCCGGTCTTCTGCGAAGGCTGCCATGCCCAGGATGAGCGCCAGCGGAAACATGAAGATGCGCTGGTACCAGCAGAGCAAGCAGGGCGTCATGCCCATGACCTCACCGATGAAAAGCGCGCCGAGCGTGGCAACCAATGCGATGCCCCACGCGGCCATGAGCCAGAGCCAGCCGTGCTTCATGAAGGCAACTCCTCGGGTGTTTTTCGGGATGATGGGCGCGGTGGCGTTTTCAATGATGAGAAGCACCACACCAACACGGCGCAGACGATGAACACATCGGCCAGGTTGAAGGCCGGCCAGTGAATATTGCGCCAGTGAAGGTCAAGGAAATCCACTACGGCACCGATTTGGACGCGGTCCACGAGGTTGCCACTACCCCCGCCCACCACGAAGGCGCCCATCCACCGATCCATCGGTTTGGCCTGCCGGGCAAGGCTCGCCATCCAGACTACACCGACCACCAACATGGACACGCCGATGAAGAACCAGCGTTGCCAGCCACCCGCATCGGCCAACAACGAAAAGGCTGCGCCTGTGTTGAGCACATGCACAAAGTTGAGCCACTCGGTCACCTGGACGGCTTCACCGAGTTCCAGGGTGGTTGAAAAAAACGATTTGCTGACTTGATCAACAAACAAGAGAGTTGCGACGGCAGCGAGCCAGGTCCACTGCGGGTTTCGCTGGGTCCAGCGAGCGGTCATGTGAGAGTCCTCCCAAAACGATCCAGGGTCGGCCACCATATGAGATGGTGGCCACTTGAAGTCAGGGGATTGGGGAAGAAGTGCCTTTCAGCGCATTAGACGAATGCGTTCAACCCCAAACCTTTCGCGGCAGACCACTGGGGACGGTAAGGCCGCTCATGCCAGGGCGGCAACAAGCCTTCGGCGAAGTGTTCGACACGGTTGATACCAGCGGGGTCGACAGTGAGCGCAGCAGTCACCATCACAGCTGCAACGCAATTCGCGTGGCAGATTCCGCAGTCAAGATCAAAACCCATGCCGTCGGCGGCCAGCTCGTCCATGCCCGTCACAGCTGACACGTTGGCAGACGGATGATGTTGGGTTTGTGGCTGCGCACCGTGACCGTAGCATTCAACCACTGTGGCAGCAGAAAACTGCAGCGGCAGCAGTGTAAGCATCAGCAGGAGCAGGAAAGCGCGCATAGTGCCGATATTAAGCGGCGGGAGCTTCACTGGTCGCGTGCACGGCTAATCAAATCGGCTAGTTGTGGTCGCACGGGCAGGGGCTTGAAGGCACTCACTGTTTATGATCCGGGTCGCCCGCAGCAAGAGCCCGCTCAGGTGACCCAAGGACACCAATGCCAGCCTGAATATCTGGCTGTCACGGTCGTTTGTGACCAGAGTTGTAAGTGCGGGGACAGTATCCACTGCTTGTTGCCAAGCTGGTATCTGCCCAAGTTCAATTCAGGGCTGTCTACCAATCACTTCGGCTTGGTCAGCGCTTTCATTTCCGTGTGGCTCAGTGAAAAAATAAAAGTCCCTCTTTTGTACCTGGCGCCAAAAGCGCCAGGTACGGTGGATTCTCACGGTCTGTTCGCATACGGACTATACGGACCATGACGCTGCTTCACCAGGGGGCTTGACCCGAGCCCGGTGCACACGGCCTGAAACGGTGTGTTGTCCGCCTGCAAAGCCTCCGTGTCTGGATGTGTTGGCGCTTCGGTATCCTCCGGATAAAACTCCTCCACAATGTCCGCCGCTTCCTCCGGCGTATCTTCAAAGCTGCCGTTGGCATAGCCCAGACGTGCAGCCTCATCCAAAGCGTTCTGCGCAAATCCTGCAGACTGGCGCTGTGCAGCCAGTGCCTTAGCTTGGCCGATGGCCTCGTTCAAGCTCAGGCCGGTGCGCACCACCAGGTCGGCGTAGTAGATGGCCGCACGGTGCGACTGAGTGGTGGATTTGCCCCGCAGCCGCATTTCTAGAGGCATGGCGGCCAGGTGACCGCCTGAGACTGCAGCGAAGTACTGCAGTCGGGCGGTCAAGGTCCGGATGCTGTTGAAGCCCGTGGTGCGAAACACATAGCTGCCCAGCTCATCGCTCTCGCCAATGCTGACGTTCAATCGCCCATAGGGCTTGCACTGGCCCATGCTAAAACTGCAAGCGTCGGGGCCCGGGCAGGCCATGGATTCCAGCCCCTTGGCGGTGATGCGTTTGCAGCTTTCACCATCGCCGACACACAGCGGGCGCGCTGTGTTGCGATCAAACATGCAGTAGTTGGCCCGCAGGTTCAGATCCGGGTCGTTGAACAAGACCCGTACCGGAATACTGCGCAGCTTGCGTTTGGGCGGCGGCGCGCTGACAGTGCCAGGGCTCTCAACTCCCATTTTTTCCTGGAGCGAACGTTTGCCTGCCCGTTGTGGTGCGGCAGGCGCTACGGCGTCACCCCCTTCATCACTGGAAGGCATCGTGCCTTCCTTTATGCCGCCAACCGTTGGTGCCTGGCGCAGGACTTCGTCCAGCGGGTGCAAAAGCCATTGCCCACGGATTTGCACCTGGGTAGTGATGGTGAACTCATCGTCTTTCTCTGGCAGACGCTTGCCGTTCTTTTCCACCACTTTGCCGATCGAGATGCGGCCGATTACGGGCGGGGTGATCATCAAACCTTTGATCATGTGCTGCTCCAAAAAAGAAAAGCCCCCATGACGCAGGCCATGGAGGTCAGGGGGGGAGAGAGGCAGCAGAGGACTGGCGTGCCTCTCACTGTGCATTGACGCAAAAGCGCCGGGTGCCCGCGCGTGTGCTGAGGTAGCCTTTAGCCAAGTCTGGATGGTCTTGCACGAATGCACTGGTGTTGAACGCTTGGCCATCCTTGCTGCGACGCCAGGTCACGCTGCCGCCGCAGGCAAACGTGGCGCGATCGGCTTCTCCCATGTGGCTTTGCAGGTGTTGGCGCAGTCGGGCTTCGTGCTTTTGGGCGGCATCGAGCTTCTCACGTGCCGCCAGCAAGGCGTCAAACGTGGCGTTGAGTTCGGGGTCGTCGCTCATATCGACCTGGTCCCCACCGCTGTTCGGATACAGGCAGCGCAAGGCTTTTTCCGCGCTGTCCGAGCCATCTCCGGCTGGCGGTGCGCCTTGTTCCACCTGTTCCCAGAAGGCGTGCTCCAGCGCAATCAGGCGCTCGATCAGGGCCTCATCCCGCTCAATGCGGAAGATGCGCAGCTCTTGTCCCCCAATGAGTACAGCCACATCCGCTGCCTTGTAGCCTGTGACGGCCAGCTGGTGCATGACCTGCAATTGCACGTACTCAGGCACGCCATCCTTCCAAAGGCGTGCACCGTGGATGCCTGCAGTCTTGCACTCCAGAATTTGCACCTCGGATGAACCAACCACCTCACGATCCACATTGGCCAGCATCCAAGGATGCTTTGGATGCTGCAGCACGGCATTCACACGGCGTACCTTGTTCCCTGTACGCTTGGTGTAGTGGGCAGCCACTATGGGCTCTAGCAACGTACCCCAGAACATGGGGCTGGTGTCATCGTTGGGGTCTACAGCAGGCAGCAAGTCAGCCTTGCCCGTCTTATGCATCCACAGCTCCAGCTGGGACTGATAAGGGTTAAGGCCCACTGCTGTAGCGGCATCGGAGCTACCAATGCCTGTGCGGCGAACTTCCAGCCAATCGTCTCTGGCTAAATCCTTGGTCGAGACCAGGCGCAAAGCAGCCCCTTTGCGGGTGGCAGGTGCACGTGCGGTAGACAGGCTTTGCAGATCTAGATTGGCATTGCTGAGTAAATGAACAGACATACAAATCTCCTTGGCCCGCAGAAATTGCGGGCATAAAAAAACCGCCTTAGAAGGCGGTTCGTGGTGGTGGAAAGTAGATGGGAAATCCCAGTGGAGAAGGCCAGTAGGGCCATGCAAGCCAGCGTTTGAACATGATCAAGACACCAGCTGCAATGCATGATCCAACGCACGCTGCTTAATCACAGCACCTTGGCCAAACCAAGCACTGTCCAAGCGGTTGTCTTGGCTGCGGGCTTGTTTTTCATGGTCGATGAACTCGGTTACAGAGCACAGTAGGCCCCAGGCAGTGTCCTTGGCTGCGTGCATCTCGGCTCCCCGCCCATGGCCTTCGTAGAGCATCTGCACTTTCTTGAGTGCCCGCTCATTGGTCAGACCCACAGACAAGTCAGAGTGGGCATCTGTGTTGCAGATCACCTTGAGGAAGTAGTTCATCGCCTCGTGGGTTTTGACCTTGCGTTCAGCCAGTGTCTTCATGCGGTACATAAAGCTGTCCCACTGGCCAACTGCAACCCCCAACTGGCGTTTAACGGCCTGGGGATCAAACGAGGTGCTATGTGGCACCTTGACTGCACCCACGCCATCACGCAGGGCAATTGTCAGTGTGTTGTTGCACACCACGCGCACCGTGGTCGGCATGGCTACGGTTGCTAGGGACCCATCACAAGACGTAGCCAGCAGCAAATAGCCATTGACCACATCGTTGCCCTTCAAAGCTACAGACTTGCCAGTACGAGCCAAGGCCCAGAACTTGCGGCCAGCTTTGAGCACTCCTGCCGTTTCCAGCTCATAGCCAGCCACCTCTGTCAGGTCGCGGTAGAACTCAAGCACCTCACGGGGCTGCACCACGTTGTAGCGACTGCCCACCACCGAAAGTGGTGCGTGTGTGTCGCTGCGGTACAGAACCTTTTGTTCAGGAAATTCTTTGGGCTCGGCATATAGACCAGATAGGCCTGTATTTCCATCGGAGGCGAGATAACGCACAGGTGTTTCCTGAATGCGCCAGTCCATGCCTGCAGCTTGTGCCCAGACATCAATGCTTTGTTTGGCTGGGAGGGCGTTGCCCAGTTCATGCCAAGGTGTTTGACCAGCGTAGGCCATGGTTTCAACGAGGTGTGCCATGAGATTGCTCCTTTATTAATAAATGAGACGTATTCAAAAAAAAGAATGTGAAGCGTCGCGCTAATAAACGACTCAGACCTTAAAAGTCTTTCCGCATGCGCAGCAGCGATAGTTATCAAACAGCACGAGGTCAATCTTGGCGCCAGCTTTAGCGCCAAGTTCACACCCAATGGCTGCAGCCGTCATGGCAGCAACCACGGCGCCGGCAACGCCATTGAAAGCGAATCCTGCTGAAGCAAGAGATGTGCTGGGGGGACTCGCAATTGCTAGTCCTCTGTTCGAGGCGAGAAAGCCTCCTGCAGCACCGACAGCACACCCAAGTACGGCACAGGCATATGTGGCAGGTGTTCGATGGGTGACTTCCGCGTGCTCACAGAAGGGGCAAGACAGAAGCGAGGGTATGGATATTTCCAAAGTGGTCTCCTATACACAGCGACAAAAAAGCCCCTGCGCAGATACACAGGGGCTTGAGACGTTGGGTTGGTGAGGATCTGTAGATGACCTCAGCTTCGTGATATGTGGTTCAAAAAAATTAGAAATGAAAAAACAAGATTGCTAGTTGCAGTCCGATGCAGTCCGAACAGGACCGGATCAATCAGAAATCTAATGGTAGATGGTATGGTAGAAAGACTAGGGTGAGAAATAAAAAAGCCCCTGAAAACAGGGGCTTAGAAGTATTCTTGGCGGAGGCTGTGTCCGCCATTTTTATGTTCGTTAAAGTTCGATAAAAAACTATAACATGCTGATTGTAAATAAAAATTTAAGCTTTGACTGTTCGTTGGAGTTCGGCGAAAATCGCTAACAGCCCATGTTTTATGTGGGCAGTATGTGGGACAGGACTTCAGGCCAGCACATGTATGCCACGTA
>NZ_DLTI01000003.1:0-18605 GCF_002501455.1 Comamonas sp. UBA7840
CAAAACCCGGGGCGGTTCATGTTGAGCCAAGGTGTGCAACCTGCGCAGTACGAAGCGGCTTATGCCAGTGCAAAGGCTGATTTTGCAACGCGCTGGGCATCCATCAGCCAGGATGAGCAAGCCCGCAACTGTGCCCAAGTCAAAGCCATGAGTGAGCGCGGTGTGGGGCAACTTCCAAACGCCAAGTAGTCAGCAACTGGCTACTTGGCCGTAAAAAAGGCTCCTTCAAGGAGCCTTGGGGATGTGGGCGCTGCGTGACCATTCTGGTGCACAGCGCCGCTTCAGCGCTTAATTGGCCGAGTTGCGCTCTGCTTCAGCGATGCACACGGCAGCGGTGAACAACACGTCGGTGGAAGAGTTCAGCGCGGTTTCAGCAGAGTCTTGCAGCACGCCGATGATGAAGCCAATAGCGACCACTTGCATGGCTACGTCGTTGGAGATGCCAAACAGCGAGCAAGCCAGCGGAATCAGCAGCAGCGAGCCGCCCGCCACACCGGATGCGCCGCACGCGCACACCGCAGAGACCACACACAGCAAGATTGCCGTAGGGGTGTCAACCACGATGCCCAATGTGTGTACGGCGGCGAGTGTCAGCACACTGATGGTGATGGCAGCGCCAGCCATATTGATGGTGGCGCCCAGGGGAATCGCTACGCTGTAGGTGTTTTCATCCAAGTTCAGACGCTTGGCAATCCCCATGTTCACAGGAATGTTGGCTGCAGAGCTGCGAGTGAAAAATGCGGTGACGCCGCTTTCGCGCAGACACAGCCAAACGAGTGGGTAGGGGTTGCGGCGAATTTTGTACCAAACAATAAAGGGGTTGACCACCAGGGCCACAAACAGCATGGCACCCAGCAGCACTGCCAGCAACTGGACATAGCCAGCCAGTGCTTCGGTGCCGGTGGTGGCCACGGTGGCAGCCACCAACCCAAAAATACCAACAGGTGCCAATCGAATCACGGCTTGGATGATCAAAGTGATACCGTTGGACAAATCAGCCACAGCTTGGCGCGTGGTTTCAGCGCCGCGGCGCAGTGCAATACCAATAGCCACCGCCCACACCAAAATACCAATGTAATTGGCATGGAGCAGGGCATCGACGGGGTTGGCCACCGCATTTTTGAGCAGTTGCATCAATACTTCGCCAATGCCGCCGGGGGCGGCCATACCGGTGGCGGCATCGGCCAGCACCAGCGTAGTGGGGAAGAAGCTGCTGGCCACCACCGCCACAATCGCCGCGCTCAGGGTGCCAATCACGTACAGCCACAGCACGGGTTTGAGGTGGCTACTCTCGCCGGGGCGCTTGTTGCTGATGGCCGCAATCACCAGCACAAACACCAAAATGGGTGCAACGGCTTTCAGGGCAGATATAAACAGCGTGCCTAAGAACTCCACTTTGAGCGCGGCTTCTGGCCAGATGAGCGCCAAAGCAATGCCCAGGACAAGGCCAATGATGATTTGCGTGACGATGCTGGTGCGCTGCGACCAGTTAAGCAAAGGTTGGAAGATCATGTGAGAAAGGTTGCACCACTGACATATAAAGCGGCGAGTTTAGGGGTTCTCACATATTCCGTCAGTGGTATGCCTTCATAACTGCTTGGTATGAAGTGATGCTTGAAAAGTTTGATTTATCTAAATCAACACAAGGTATCTCACGACTTACCACCGCAAGCGGCTGTGACACTGGATAATTCGGCCACTATGTCGTCCCCCAAAGTTCTTTTCGGCTTTCATGCCGTTGGCGTGCGTTTGAAGACCGCGCCCCAGTCCATCATTGAGATTTATTACGAAGGCACGCGCCGCGATGCGCGCATGCGCCAGTTCTTGGAAAAAGCCAAAGAAGCCGGTGCGCGCCTGATTGAAGCGGATGCCATGCGCATTGCCAAACTGGCAGGCAGCCATGGGCACCAGGGCGTGGCGGCTCGCGTGGAAGAGGTCCAAGACACCCGCACGCTGGACGAATTGCTGGACGACTTGGAAGAAGCAGGCGTGAAGAACCCCTTGCTGCTGGTGCTCGATGGCGTGACCGATCCCCACAATCTGGGTGCTTGCTTGCGCGTGGCCGATGGCGCGGGCGTCCATGCCGTGATTGCGCCCAAGGATCATTCCTCCGGCATCAATGCCACCGTGGCCAAGGTGGCCAGCGGTGCCGCCGAGACCGTGCCTTACTTCATGGTCACCAATTTGGCGCGCACCCTCAAAGAGCTGCAGGAGCGCAATATCTGGGTGATTGGCACCAGCGGTGATGCCGACAAGCACCTGTACCAGGTCGACCTGAAAGGCCCGGTTGCTTTGGTGCTTGGAGCAGAGGGCGATGGTATGCGCCAGCTGACGCGTAAGACGTGCGATGAACTCATCAGCATTCCCATGCAAGGTGCGGTGGAAAGCCTGAATGTGTCCGTCGCCAGTGGCGTGTGCTTGTACGAGGCAGTGCGCCAGCGCCAAGCGCAATAAAGATAGCTGTGAGCGCCCGCCATGTCTGCCTTAGAGGCAAAAAACACTGAAAACATTGCACAGGTGCGGCAATGGGTGCAGGCGGCCCAGCGAGTGGTGGTGCTCAGTGGCGCGGGGGTGAGTGCCGAATCCGGTGTGCCCACGTTTCGCGATACGCACACCGGTTATTGGGCACAGTTTGATCCGCAGGAGATGGCTTCCGATCGCGGTTTTCGCATGCACCCAGAGCGGGTGTGGCAGTGGTACAGCTACCGCCGTGATTTGCTGGCCAAGGTGCAGCCTAATGCGGCGCACAGGGCGCTGGCAGATTTTGCGCATGCTCACCCCGGCAAATTGCACTTGATCACGCAAAACGTGGATGGTTTGCACCAGCGTGCAGGCAGCCACGACGTGATTTGCCTGCATGGCGATGTGATGCGCAACCAATGGCTGGATACGTGTTGCCCGCAGTGCGACATGGCACATGCAGTGGCTCAAGGGGGCTGTCCACCACGCTGCAGCGCTTGCGGCAATATGCTGCGCCCCGACGTGGTGTGGTTTGGGGAGCATTTGCCAGCCCATGCCCTGGCACAGGCCGAGCAGGTGGTGAACGCCTGCGATGTGATGCTGGTGGTGGGTACTTCTGGGGTGGTCTACCCCGCTGCGGGTTTGGTGTTTCAGGCGCACCAGCGTGGTGCCAAGGTGGCCATTGTCAATCCGCAAGCTACAGAGCTGGATATGCTGGCGGATGCGATAGTGCATCAAAATGCAGGGAAAGCCTTGCCAGTGCTGCTCCAGCAGCTCTGAAATTTAAATCCAGCCCAGGCTGCCCAGCAGCGCGCCCGCTGCCAACGTCCACAGCAGGTGCAGTTTGGTTTTCCACACCAAAGCGGCTGTGGCTGCGGTCAGTGCCCACATGGCCCACGGATGGCCGGTGTCGGTGGCGCGGGTTGCCAAAATCCATCCAGTAGCCAGCACCATACCGACGACCAAAGGCATCATCCCCCAGCGAAAAGCGCGCACGCTGCGCCGGGCATGGTTGCGGCGTAGCCAGCGCGTGCTGCTCCATGTCAGCCAGGAGCTGGGCAACAGCATGCCACCCATGCAGACCAAACAACTGGCCAGTGCGACCAGCCATGCGGTCCACCCGGTCAACGGGGCCATGGCGTTCAGGCCGATGTTCCAGCCCAGCAAGGCCACATACATGATGTTGGGGCCAGGAGCAGCTTGCGCGATGGCGATGGAGTCGGAGAACTGGTGGGCGCTGAGCCACCCTTGTTGCTCGACGGTGTGGCGGTACATTTCGGGCGCCGTGGCCATTGCACCGCCGACCGAGAGCAGGGACAGCGACAGGTAATAAGCCAGTAGGTGCAGCCAGCCAGCAGTATCCAAGGTCAATGGGGCTAGGGCTTCATTCATGGCGCTAGCCGCTTCCATGTCACAGCGCAGCCGATACCGCCTACCATGGGCAGCACCCACCACAGTGGCCAGCGCAAAAACACCACCATGGCAAAGGCTGCCATGCTTAGCAGCCAACCTAGCCACAGCGGCAGAGGGTGTTTGTGCAGCGATGCAGAAAGTTTGAGTCCGGTGCCCAGCACCAGACCTGCAGCCACCGCGCCCATACCGCGCAAAGCACCGCTCACTGCAGGGTGGCTGGCGTATTGCAGATACAGACTGCCAAGCAGCAAGACCAGTAGGGTAGGTGCCAGCAGCATGCCTGCGCTTGCGGCCAATGCGCCGCGCAGGCCGAAGTGGCACTCTCCAAACATGATGGAGAGGTTGACCACATTGGGGCCGGGCAATATCTGGGCCAAGGCCCAGTCTTGGGCAAATTGTTCGGTGGTGAGCCAGCGGCGGCGATCAACCAGCTCACGCTGCACGACGGCCATGACACCGCCGAAGCCTTGCAGTGCCAAGGTAGCAAAAGCCCAGAACAATTGGCGGGGTGAGGTGGGGGCGTTATCGGGCGTTGTGGGCAGAGGGTTCATGACGAGTGCGCGGTTGCGCCGCCCTGCTAAGCCCTGCAGGGCTTGGGTAGGCGAAAGTTTGTGGCGTGCAGCAGTCGAGTCGGCGATGCCTGCGGCACTCAAACGGCAGTCTCAGGTGTCCGCACGCTCTGCAAGCCAGGAGCGAAAAGCTTCCTGCAGGTGTGTAGGAATGACCACCAGTTCTTGCTCCAGCACACGTGCCATCTCCTGCAGGGTAGACAGGCGTGGGTCGAGGCCATTGCTCTCCAGTCGTTGCACGGTCATGCGAGACAGGCCTGCTTGGCTTGCCAGGTCAGCTTGCGTCATTTGACGTGCTTTGCGCACCGCAGTGAGGGCGGTGACCAGTGGATAGGAGGGCTTTTCAGCGCCGCGCTCTATGGGTTCAGCAGTGTTCATCACCACAATGTAATGTGATTTGTGATCCGCAAAGCATCGCGGTGGCCAAGCGCATGCGGTCAGGCAAACAAATTGAGCCGGGTGCCTAAATTGCCATAACGCGCAAGCTCGGGCTGCATCGCCGCCATTTGGGTGGGGTTGGGCGCAGTAACCACTTGGGCAGCGTCTTGCTCATCAGGTGCGCGGCGCTTGAGGTCTTGCATGGTGATGGTGTCGGTGGTGCGGTTGTTCGACCACGCATTCGTGGCGTTGCGCAGGGCGTTGGCGTAGCGGATATCCATAGTCAAACTCATCCAGTCAGAATGGTTTGAATGTAAAACGCAAGTCCAAATGGCAAAGCATCAATAAAAAGTGCAATTGCTGCTTTGATTGAAGTTTGCCAGAGGTTCAACTCGGCCAGAACTTGAGCCAGTTAATGCGACCTTGGCCCCCTTCGTTGATGCGTTCGATCAATGCGCCACCTTGGTCTTCGGGAATGCTCCACTGCATGCATACCACCGCTTGGTGCTGTACGTTCAACAGCGTGGCCCCAGCCAATTCCAACTCGCGGCGCAGCCAGCCTTCCATCGCGTAGGGAAAGCTGCATTGCAGCGTGCTCATGCGCTGCAAAGTGATTTTTTCAGCGTGAAGCAGTGCTTGTGCGACACAGTCCGTGTAAGCACGCACCAAACCTCCGGCCCCCAGTTTGACGCCACCGAAGTAGCGCACTACGGTAGCCAATACCCCTTCCAGGTCTTGGTGGCGTAGCACTTCCAGCATCGGGCGCCCTGCCGTGCCGCTGGGCTCGCCATCATCTGCCGCAGCAGATTGCCCGCCTGCTAGCAGTGCCCAGCAAACGTGTGAAGCGCCAGGGTGTTGTTGCCACAGCGCATCCACAACGGCTTGCGCAGATGCTCGGTCTGACATGGGTTGTACGCAGCAGAGAAAGCGACTTTTTTTGATGATGAGTTCGTGGTGTACGGGATGAGCGATGGTCTGCGGCATAGGGCATTGAGCTTAAAGCATGTCGCAGCAGAGAACGTGTCGTTTCCAAATTTTGGCAGCTGTACTTGGGAAGGTGACAGTACAAAGAAATGCCGTCCTACGGGGAGTGCATGGATTGTTTTTTAAAGTGACCCTAAGGAGAGCGCTGTCATGTCTACACCACCTGCCGTGAACCATCTGCTTGCAAACCATACCTTTGGCCGTGAGCACAGCAACCCGCCACCGCTGCCGCAGAATATTCAAATGGGTCAACTCATTGGTGCAGGGCAGGCTGGCGGTAATGACCCTCCAAATGTGCAGGCGCACGATGTAGGCCTGCCCCATGATTTCGATTATTTGGTGCGCAGTGTGGGGGAGTGGTAATACCCACTGTCGAATATCGTTAATGCGATGTACGCGCTGAACGACTGAAAAGTCGAGGTTCAATGCATACAAAAATCCGCCCTCAAGGCAGATTTTGTTTTCAGTAATTACTGAAATTATTATTCGCTGCGCGCTGTTCGGGTGCTAAAAATATCCCAGCAAGCAAGAAATAGTGCAGCAATGGTGGGGCCTATGACAAACCCTGTGAGGCCGAAAATCGACATGCCGCCCAAGGTGCTGATGAGCACAATGTAGTCAGGCAGTTTGGTGTCTTTGCCCACCAAGATAGGGCGCAAAAAATTGTCCACAAGGCCAATCACCAATACGCCGTAGGCGGCCAAAATGAGGCCTTGTGTGACGTTCCCTGTGGCAATGAAGTAGATAGATACCGGACCCCAGATCAAGCTTGCGCCTACTGCTGGCAGCAGTGATAAAAATGCCATCAAAACGCCCCACAATACCGCGCCTTGGATGTCTAAGATGGCAAAAATGATGCCTCCTAGCGCGCCTTGCGCTGCGGCAACTACCAAGTTGCCTTTCACCGTTGCGCGGATGACGGTGGCAAACTTTGACTCAAGGCTTTGTTTGTGTGCTTTTTCTAAAGGGATGGCGTTGCGTATCCGTTGGGTCAGTTGGGAGCCATCGCGCAGCAGGAAAAAAAGCAGATAAAGCATCACGCCAAAACTCACCACAAAACCCAGAGTGTTTTGCCCAATCTCAACCGCTTTACCGGCAATCAATTTGCCAGCTTCGGCAGCGATGGAAGACAGCTTGCTTTGAATTTCTTGCGCTGATGCGAGGTCGATACGCTCTAAAAACCCTCGAATCCAACCTGGCATCGCATCGTTGATTTGTTGAAAATAGGTGCCAAAGTCCAACTGTCCAGAAGACATGCGGTTGTAAATCAGGACGGTTTCGTTGACGACGGAAGACCCGATAAGTACCAGCGGCAAAATTACGCCCAGCAAGCACAGCACCAACGTAATCAAAGCGGCCAAGTTGGTGCTGCGGGGCAGTCGCCGCAGCAAACGCTTGTAGAGTGGGTGGAACAGAATTGCCAGGGCCACGGCCCAAAATACGGCACCGATGAACGGCCACAAAATCCATCCAAAACCTATGCTGACTGCGATCAGTAGCAGCAGAAATGATTTGTTGAGCGATTGTTCTGGAGGCATAGATGCGGGGGCGACGGTGCGAAGGAAGGTCAATAGCAGCGACTGTACGCGACTTAATACATATTTCTTAAAAATCGTAGTTTGCAGTTTTACATGTCTTTAAAGATTTAAAAAAGTGCGTCATACGGCGGGCTTTGTTGCAGTGCGGGATTAATTTTCAGAGTCTTACATAAGACCTTTGCTGCCGATCATCGTTATGAATGGCTACAATGCAAGCAGCAACAACAGGCCCTTCCTTTGCCACAGTCGCATCCGCCAATCGGTACAGCCGTGTCGCGGGAGGTTTACCAACCAGCTAAAGCTTTCTCAGGGAAAGCAGAGGTCAGCGGAATATGAGCGATCAGCCCACTGTCTACCAAGCCTACCAAGGCAACACTTATCTCTTCGGCGGTAACGCCCCTTACGTCGAAGAAATGTACGAGAACTATCTTGCCAACCCTGGCAGCGTTCCCGATTCTTGGCGTGAATACTTCGACGCACTGCAGCACGTTCCTGCCGTTGATGGCTCCAATGCCAAAGACATTCCCCACCAGCCCGTCATCAACGCTTTCGCCGAGCGCGCCAAGCAAGGTGGCACCAAGGTGGTTGTGGCTTCCGGTGCGGACTCCGAACTGGGTCGCAAGCGCACCGCGGTGCAACAGCTGATTGCAGCCTACCGCAACGTCGGTCAGCGCTGGGCAGATCTGGACCCCCTTAAGCGTACCGAACGCCCCGAAATTCCTGAACTCGACCCTGCGTTCTACGGCTTCACCGACGCTGACCAGGAAACCGTGTTCAATGTGGGCAACACCTTCTTCGGCAAGGAAACCATGTCCTTGCGCGAGTTGCTCAACGCACTGCGCGAAACGTATTGCGGCACCATCGGTGTCGAGTACATGTATGCCACCGACCAAGTGCAAAAGCGCTGGTGGCAGCAGCGCTTGGAAGCTATCCGCTCCAAGCCCGTGCTGAATGCCGACCAAAAGAAGCGCATTCTGGATCGCCTGACTGCCGCAGAAGGTCTGGAACGCTATCTGCACACCAAGTACGTGGGTCAAAAGCGCTTCTCGCTGGAAGGTGGTGAGTCCTTCATCGTGGCGATGGATGAGCTGATCAACGCGGGTGGCAAAAAGGGCGTTCAAGAAGTCGTGATTGGTATGGCCCACCGCGGCCGTCTGAACGTACTGGTCAACACCTTGGGCAAGATGCCCAAAGACCTGTTTGCCGAGTTTGATCACACCGCGCCGGAAGATCTGCCTGCTGGTGACGTTAAGTATCACCAAGGCTTCAGCTCCGACGTGTCGACGGCTGGTGGCCCTGTGCACCTGTCTTTGGCGTTCAACCCTTCCCACCTGGAAATTGTGAACCCCGTGGTTGAAGGTTCTGTGCGTTCGCGCATGGATCGACGCAATGACCCCGAAGGCAAGCAAGTGCTGCCTGTACTGGTGCACGGCGACGCGGCTTTTGCCGGCCAAGGCGTGAACCAAGAAACTTTGGCGCTGATGCAAACCCGTGGTTACTCCACCGGCGGCACGGTGCACATCATCATTAACAACCAGATTGGTTTCACCACATCGGATCCTCGAGACAAGGGTTCGACCACGTATTGCACCGACATCGTGAAGATGGTCGAGTCGCCCGTGCTGCACGTCAACGGTGATGATCCAGAAGCCGTGGCACTGAGCATGCAGCTGGCTCTGGACTATCGCATGGAGTTCCAGCAGGACGTGGTGGTGGACATCGTTTGCTTCCGCAAACTGGGCCACAACGAGCAAGATACGCCTGCACTGACCCAGCCGCTGATGTACAAGAAGATTGCGGCCCACCCTGGTACCCGCAAGCTGTACGCCGACAAGCTGGCAGCCCAAGGCCTGGGCGATACCCTGGGCGACGACATGGCCAAGGCCTACCGCGCTGCCATGGACGAAGGCCGTCATACCCAGGAAGTGGTGCTGACCAACTTCAAGAGCCAGTACGCGGTCGACTGGAGCCCGTTCCTGGGCAAGAAGTGGACCGATGCTGGCGACACTGCCATTCCTTTGGCAGAGTGGAAGCGTCTGGCTGAAAAAATCACGACCCTGCCGGAAACTGTCAATCCCCACTCTCTGGTGAAGAAGGTCTATGACGATCGCGCAGCCATGGGTCGTGGCGAAATCAACGTGGACTGGGGCATGGGCGAGCACATGGCGTTCGCATCGTTGGTGGCCTCGGGCTACCCCGTGCGTCTGTCCGGTGAAGACTGCGGCCGTGGCACTTTCACCCACCGTCACGCTGTGGTTCACGATCAAAAGCGTGAAAAGTGGAACGAAGGTACCTACATTCCGCTGCAGAACGTGGCCGACAACCAGGCTCCGTTCGTCGTCATCGACTCCATCCTGTCTGAAGAGGCGGTGCTGGGCTTTGAATACGGCTACGCATCGAACGACCCCAACACCTTGGTGATCTGGGAAGCCCAGTTCGGCGACTTCGCCAACGGCGCGCAGGTGGTGATTGACCAGTTCATCGCATCCGGCGAAGTGAAGTGGGGGCGTGTCAACGGCCTGACCATGATGCTGCCCCACGGCTACGAAGGCCAAGGCCCTGAGCACAGCTCGGCACGCTTGGAGCGCTTCCTGCAGTTGGCTGCTGATACCAACATGCAGATCGTGCAGCCCACCACAGCCAGCCAGATCTTCCACGTGCTGCGTCGCCAGATGGTGCGCAACCTGCGCAAGCCGCTGGTCATCATGACGCCCAAGTCGCTGCTGCGTAACAAGGATGCCACTTCGCCGCTGACAGAATTCACCAAGGGTGCGTTCCAGACAGTGATCGGCGAGCGTGACGAATCCATCGTGGCCAAGGCCGACAAGGTCAAGCGCATCATCGCTTGCTCGGGCAAGGTCTACTACGATCTGGTGAAAAAGCGCGCAGAGAAGGAAGTCGACGACGTCGCCATCATTCGCGTGGAACAGCTGTATCCCTTCCCGCACAAGGCTTTCGAAGCCGAAGTGAAGAAGTACGCCAATGCCAAGGAATTGGTGTGGTGCCAAGACGAGCCGCAAAACCAAGGTGCGTGGTTCTTTATTCAGCACAACATCTACGAAAACATGCAAGAAGGCCAAAAGCTCGGTTACGCCGGTCGTGCAGCCTCTGCATCGCCAGCAGTGGGTTATGCCCATCTGCACGCTGAGCAGCAAAAGAACCTGGTGGAAGCCGCGTTCTCTAAGCTCAAAGGCTTTGTGCTGACCAAGTAATAAAAAGGTAGACCCCCTGCTGTCTCAGCAGGGGCCCCAAGACTTTTTGGAAAGAATTCAAAATGGCAATCGTAGAAGTTAAAGTTCCCCAGCTGTCCGAGTCCATCGCTGAAGCGACCATGATGACTTGGAAGAAGAAGGCCGGCGAAGCCGTGGCCGTCGATGAAATCCTGATCGAAATTGAAACTGACAAGGTGGTGCTGGAAGTACCCGCGCCTGCTGCTGGCGTGTTGGCTGAGATTGTGCAAGGTGACGGTGCCACCGTGACCACCGAGCAACTGATCGCCAAGATCGACACCGATGCGGTGGCAGGTGCTGCTGCCGTCGCTGCACCCGCTGCCGCTCCTGCGGCTGCAGCCCCCGCCACTGCCGCCAACAAGGGCGATGTGGCCATGCCCGCCGCCGCCAAGCTGCTGGCTGAAAACAACCTGTCTGCGGCCAATGTGGCAGGCACAGGCAAGGATGGCCGCGTGACCAAGGGCGATGCTCTGTCGGCCATCAAGGCTGGCGCCAGCATCCCCACAGGCGCTCCCAAGGCTGCTTTGCCCCAGGTGGCAGCGCCTGCGCTGAAGGAAGATTTGTCGGGCCGTCCTGAGCAGCGCGTGCCCATGACACGCCTGCGCGCCCGTGTGGCTGAGCGTCTGCTGCAGTCGCAATCCACCAACGCCATCCTGACGACGTTCAACGAAATCAACATGGCGCCCGTGATGGCGCTGCGCAAGAAGTTCCAGGACGACTTCACCAAGGAACACGGTGTGAAGCTGGGCTTCATGTCCTTCTTCGTGAAGGCGGCCGTGCATGCCCTGAAGAAGTACCCCGTGCTGAACGCCTCGGTGGACGGCAATGACATCGTCTACCACGGCTACTTCGATATCGGTATTGCCGTGGGTTCGCCCCGTGGCTTGGTGGTGCCCATCCTGCGCAACGCCGACCAGATGAGCTTTGCCGACATCGAAAAGAAGATCGCTGAATTTGGCAAGAAGGCAGCCGACGGCAAGCTGGGCATTGAAGAAATGACCGGTGGTACCTTCTCCATCTCCAACGGCGGCACCTTCGGCTCGATGATGTCTACCCCCATCATCAACCCCCCACAGTCCGCCATCCTGGGTGTGCACGCCACCAAGGACCGCGCCGTGGTTGAAAATGGTCAGGTCGTGGTGCGCCCCATGAACTACTTCGCCATGTCGTATGACCACCGCATCATCGACGGCCGCGAAGCCGTGCTAGGCCTGGTGGCCATGAAGGAAGCGCTGGAAGATCCTTCCCGCCTGCTGTTCGACCTGTAATTCCCACAGGGTTCGAACCTCGACGAAAACCCACCCTTGGCCACGCCCTGCGGTGGGTTTTTTCAAGCACCTGACACACAGAGATTTTGAGTTATGAGCAAGCAATTTGACGTTATCGTGATCGGCGCCGGCCCCGGCGGCTATATCGCAGCCATCCGCGCGGCCCAACTGGGCAAGAACGTGGCCTGTATCGATGCCTGGTCCACCACCGCAGGCACCCCTGCACCCGGCGGCACCTGCACCAACGTGGGCTGCATTCCCTCCAAGGCACTGCTGCAGTCGTCCGAGCACTTTGAACACGCCAAGCTGCACTTTGCCGACCACGGCATCAGCACGGGCGAAGTGGCCATGGATGTGAGCAAGATGATCGCCCGCAAGGACGCCATCGTGAAGCAGAACAACGATGGCATCCTGTACCTGTTCAAGAAGAACAAGGTCACCTTCTTCCACGGTACGGCATCGTTCGTGAAGGCTGTGGACGGCGGCTACGAGATCAAGGTGGCTGGCAAGGCCGAAGAAACCTTGGTCGGCGCACAAATCGTGGTGGCCACTGGCTCCAACGCCCGTGCCTTGCCCGGCCTGGCTTTCGACGAAGACAAGGTGCTGTCGAACGACGGCGCACTGCGCGTGGGCGCCACGCCCAAGAAGCTGGCGTTGATCGGCGCGGGCGTGATCGGCTTGGAAATGGGCTCCGTGTGGCGCCGTCTGGGTGCTGAAGTGACCGTGCTGGAAGGCGCGCCCGCCTTCCTGTCGGCGGTTGACGAGCAGATCGCCAAGGAAGCCAAGAAGGCCTTCGACAAGCAAGGCCTGAAGATTGAGCTGGGCGTGAAGATCGGCAACGTCGATACCTCCGGTGCTGGCGTGAAGCTGGAATACACCAACGCCAAGGGCGAAGCCCAGGTGCTGGAAGCCGACAAGCTGGTGGTGTCGATTGGCCGCGTGCCTAACACCAACGGCCTGAACGCAGAGGCCGTGGGCCTGCAGCTGGACGAGCGCGGTGCCATCGTGGTTGACGGCGACTGCAAGACCAACCTGCCCGGCGTATGGGCGGTGGGTGATGTGGTGCGCGGCCCCATGCTGGCGCACAAGGCCGAGGAAGAGGGCGTGGCCGTGGCAGAACGTATTGCTGGTCAGCACGGTCACGTGAACTTCGCCACTATTCCCTGGGTGATCTACACCAGCCCTGAAATCGCCTGGGTGGGCCGCACCGAGCAGCAACTCAAGGCCGACGGCGTGAAGTACAAGGCCGGCTCCTTCCCGTTCCTGGCCAATGGCCGCGCACGTGCTCTGGGCGACACCACCGGTATGGTGAAGTTCCTGGCCGATGCCGAGACCGACGAAATCCTGGGCGTGCACATGGTAGGCCCCATGGTGTCCGAGCTGATCTCCGAAGCCGTGGTGGCCATGGAGTTCAAGGCGTCGAGCGAAGACATCGCCCGCATCTGCCACGCCCACCCCTCGCTGTCGGAAGCCACCAAGGAAGCGGCCCTGGCCGTGGACAAGCGTACCCTGAACTTCTAATCTCTTTTTAGAAGCAAAATAGTGGCCAAGCCCAGGTGTTACCTGCGCTTGGCGCTATTGTTTTAAAGCGCTTGTTTTGCGATCGCTCGATCGCCCAACAGGCCAGAAAGCTGGATGAGCATGAGTCAGTCTGTCCGTGCGGCCTATGAGGCCGAACTCGCCGCCAAAGGTTTTACCGCCGATCCCGCCCAGCTGCGCGCCGTGGATGCGTTGCAGCGCTGTGCCGATGACTGGGCTGCGTACAAGTCCAAACGCTCTAACGCGCTCAAAAAGCTGTTTCAAAAGCCCGAAATTCCACGCGGCGTGTACATGTACGGCGGCGTAGGGCGGGGTAAAAGCTTTTTGATGGACTGCTTTTTCAATGCCGTGCCCATCAAGCGCAAAGTACGGCTGCACTTTCACGAATTCATGCGGGAGGTGCACCGAGAGTTGCATGTGCTGCAGGGTACGCAAAACCCGCTGGATGCGCTGGGGGCCAAAATTGCCAAGCGCTACAAGCTGATTTGTTTTGACGAATTTCATGTGGCGGACATCACCGACGCCATGATCTTGCACCGGCTGCTGGTGTCGCTGTTTGATAACGGCGTGGGCTTTGTGACCACTTCCAACTTCACGCCCGATGGCCTGTACCCCGATGGGCTGCACCGCGACCGCATCCTGCCGGCGATTGATCTGCTCAACGCGCGCATGGATGTGGTGAACGTGGACAACGGCACCGATTACCGCCGCCGCACGCTGGAGTTGGTCAAGCTCTACCACTGTCCGCTGGGCCCTGAGGCGGACGCTTCCATGCAAGCGGCGTTTGAGCAGCTGGCCGATGTGCCGGAAGAAAAGCCGGTGTTCAAGATCGAGTCACGCACCATTCCTGCCGTGCGTCGTGCCGGTGGTGTGATCTGGTTTGATTTTCGTGAACTCTGTGGCGGCCCGCGCTCACAAAACGACTATCTGGAAATTGCTTCGCAATTCCACACTGTGCTGCTGTCGAATGTGCCCTATATGCCGGTGAATATGGCATCGCCTGCGCGCCGCTTTACGTGGCTGATTGATGTGATGTATGACCGCCGCGTGAAGTTGGTCATGTCTGCTGCCGTGCCGCCCGAGCAGTTGTACACGCAAGGGCCGCTGTCGCATGAGTTTCCGCGTACAGTGTCACGCTTGAATGAAATGCAATCTCAGGAATTCCTCGCACTCGAGCGCCGGGTGGTAGATACCGGGTTGACCTGATCCAACGTTATGAACTTCTCTCGCTTGTTCTCTCTGACCTGTAAAGCGCTGGCACTGGGTGTGCTGGCTGTCGCCGCGCACGCACAAGGTGCGCTGGCGCCAGATGACCAAGCGCATGAAGCGCTGCTGCAGCAGCGCGCGCAAGCGCGGGCGCAGGAGCGTGCCGAGATTGCACGTGCCCGCAGCGCCGTTATGGCCCGCAAGCAGGAGGCAGAAAAAGCATGCTGGCAGCGCTTTGCGGTGGAAAGCTGCTTGGGCGAAGCGCGGGCTGCCGCGCGTGAAGAAGACAATGCGCTGCATGAGCGCGAGCTGCGCTTGAACCGTGAAGAACGCCAAGAAAAGGCGAATGAGCGGCTGCGTGCCATTGAGCGCAAGCAGCGTGAAAAGCCAGCGCCTGTGCCCGTGACGGTCACACCACGCGATGGCTCTGGCGTGCTCAGCACCGAAACCCGCGCCACTGAGGCCCAAAAGCGCGCCGCCGAGCAAGCACGCCGCGTGCAGGCGCACGAAGCATCGGCAGCTGCCAAGCAGCAAGAGCAGGCACAGGCCCGCGCCAAGGCGGCGCAGGAGTACCAAGCCAAGCAAGCAGAGGCTGCCGCGCGCCGCGCCAGCAAGGCCGATGAAATTGCAGGCCGCAAAGGTGCACCTTTGCCCGTGCCTGAAGGGCTGCCAAAGCCTTAAAAAGAGGAGCGCCTAGCGTTCGATTTTTAAGGCTTTGAGATAGTTTTGTATCTGAAGCTATTGAAAATCCTGCGCTAGCAGCTCCTTTTTTTAGCAAGCACCATGGCCATGAATTTGCACGACCAAGTTGCGGCCGCTTTCGCGCAAGACGGCTGGCTCTCGCGTGCAGAGCCACACTTCCGGCCGCGCGCCGGGCAAACCGCCATGGCCATGGCGGTTGCGCAGACGATCGAAGTGGGGGGCGTGCTGGTGGTGGAGGCGGGTACCGGGGTGGGCAAAACCTTCTCGTACCTGGTGCCGTCGCTGCTCAGTGGCAAGCGGGTGGTGATCTCCACGGCCACCAAGGCCCTGCAAGACCAACTCTATTTGCGTGATTTACCGCGGCTGGTGCAGGCACTGGGTTTGCCGTTGCGTATTGCACGGCTTAAAGGGCGTTCCAGTTATCTGTGCCTGCATCGGCTGGGTCAAGTGCATCAAAGCAAAGTCGCACTCGACCCGCAGGTGCTGCGCGCGGTGGCCCGCGTGCAAGATTGGTCACATGGCACGCGCACGGGCGATTTGGGTGAATTGCCGGGGCTTGCCGAAAGCTCCACCGTTGCGGCCCTGGTCACCTCGACCAAAGACAATTGCGTGGGCAGCAACTGCGCGCATTGGGAGCAATGCCACGTCAATACGGCCCGTGCGCAGGCGCTGGAAGCAGACATTTGTGTGGTCAACCACCACCTGTTCTTTGCGGATATGGAGGTGCGTGACTCTGGGGTTGCCCAGTTGCTGCCCACGGCTGGTGTGGTGGTGATTGATGAGGCTCACCAGCTCAACGAGACCGGCATCCAGTTTGCGGGCTGGGTTTTGGGCACCCGCCAGCTGCAAGGTTTTATCAAGGATGCACTGGCCGATGTGACGCTGCATGCGCGTGGTTTGGCAGACTGGATGCAACTACTGGGGCAGTTGGAGCAGGCCATCAATGAATGGCGGGCGGTGGGCGGCGCCAGCCCGCCCGGCACCCGCTTGCGCTGGTTAGGGGCTGCGCCTGAAACCTTGTCAGAGGCCGCTTGGCGGCGCGGCTTGCACAGTGTGGGGCAGTCCTTGCGTGCGCTGCTGATGGCACTGGCCCAAGTCGCAGAAACAGCCCATGCGGTGATTCCACTGTATGAGCGCGGGGCGCGCTTGCTCTCCCAACTGGCAAGCTTTGCACAGCCCGTACCTGACGATGCGGTGCGGTGGTTGGAGGTGCAGCGCCAGCACCTGCGACTGATGGAGTCACCCTTGAGCATTGCCCAGTTGATGCGCGAGCACATGGGGCAGGCGCAGGAGGGAGAGGCATTGCCAGATCCGCTAAAAGCATGGATCTTTACCTCCGCCACTTTGGGGGACGACGAAGATTTGCGCTGGTTCACTGAAACCTGCGGCCTGCGCAATGCGCAGGTGCTGAAGGTGGAGAGCCCTTTTGACTACCAGCACCAGGCAGTGTTGTACGTGCCTGAAGATTTCCCCGAGCCTGCGCAGCAAGCAGCGCACAGCGCAGCTGTCGCCCAGCTGGCGGGTGATGGTGCGCAGGCCTTGGGGGGGCGAACGTTGGTGCTTACCACCACACTCAAAGCCCTGGACGCAATTGGTGCACAACTGCAGCAGCGCTTTGGCATGTTTGAGCCGATTGATGTACTGGTTCAAGGCCAAGGTCCTAAGCATGCGTTGATGGAGCGCTTTCGTGCTGGTGTGGTGAATGGGCGCGGATGCGTGCTGGTGGCGTCATCGACCTTCTGGGAGGGGGTAGATATTCCGGGTGACGCGCTGCAGTTGGTTGTGATTGATAAATTGCCTTTCCCGCCACCTGATGACCCTCTGGTCGAGGCCCGCTCACGCCAGCTGGAGGTGGTGGGCCGCAGCCCTTTTGGTGACTATATGCTGCCTGAAGCCGCCATGGCGCTCAAGCAGGGGGCAGGGCGACTGATTCGTCGCGAGACAGACCGCGGGATTTTGGTTGTGGCCGACACCAGGCTGCGTACCAAGGGTTACGGTAAAAGGTTGGTGCAAGCTTTGCCGCCTATGCGCAGAATCGGCACCGTTGCCGCATGGCAGGCTGCGCTGCAGGCACTGGCAACTGGTGAAGCTGTGACAAATCCTGCATGCGGTGATGGAGATGAGCGTGGTGCAGCGTTGCAAGATGGTGCTTAGAAGCAGCTGTAGCTTGTAATAGTGGCCAACGATTCGGCTATAAAAAAACAAAAAAATCCCGCATGAAGCGGGATTTTTTTCACAAGCTGTTTTTGCTTGGTTTGGTAGGCGCAATTGGATTCGAACCAACGACCCCCACCATGTCAAGGTCGGGGAATGCACATAAAACGGTTAAAAGTACGGAATATTTTTTAGATTTTCATTCTTGACACCCCACCATGCGTACCAGATAGTATCAATCAGTGCCGGAATGTTTTCCGTACTTTTTCCGTACTATTGCATGGGGGTTCAAATGGATGTCGACCTGTCAAAAGTCTCAGCACGAGAAAACTTGGAGCTGCGCCGAGAGCCTCATTGGATGCGGTTGGGAACAGGAAACTCATTAGGTTTTCGGCGGATGACTGCAAGCTCCGAAGGCACTTGGATAGCTAGGTATTGGGATCCAATCAGTAGCAAAAAGCCAATGAAGTCTCTTGGTGAATTTCGCGAGCTCCCAAAAAATCAAAGGTTTAGTGCCGCCAAGCAAGAGGCTGAGCAATGGTTTTCGCATTTGGGTCGAGGAGGTCAGGCTGGCGTCTATTCAGTCAAAGATGCCTGCAACGACTACGTCAAACATGTTCAAAGCATCAAAGGTGCAAAAGCAGCCAATGATGTGGCTAACAGATTTAAGAGCTACGTCTTAGATGAGCCTGCATTTGCAGGGATTGAGTTGTCAAAGCTGACGCCTCAAATTATTGAAAAATGGTTAGATCGAGTACGAAAACGGCCATGTACGTCTGGCCCAAATCGTGGAGAACTCCGCAGTGCAAGCACGCTAAACCGCTGTTCAACACCACATGTGTGATCGTTGCTCCATGGGTGGGCTGGCTGGGTGATCGCATCGGGCGCACACGTATCATCTTGCTTGGATACTCAGTGTATGCAGGCTTAACCCTGTGGCTGGTGTTCGCCAGCAGTCGCTGGGAGATCGTAGTCGTGTTCGCCGTCTATGGCTTGTTCTACGCTATCGACGAATCCCAGAGGAAGGCCTTCATAGCCGATCTTGAGCCAGAGCGGCGTGCTACGGCAGTTGGCGTTTACAACTTTGTCGTTGGCGTGATGTACCTGCCTGCATCCTTGATCGCAGGGGCTTTGTGGACCGTTGTGTTGATTTCCATCCAGAAG
>NZ_DLTI01000031.1:0-16451 GCF_002501455.1 Comamonas sp. UBA7840
TGGTTTAAGGGGGGATTACCCAGGCTCCTCTGCCGCGCCAGAGCCACCATGTTGCGTGCAGCCAGGGGGAAGGTGCAGTTGTAAGTCAGACAGCCCATAAAAAACCGACTCCTTGTGGTCGGCTTTTTGTCTCAATACGTAGTTCACCAACTTCGCTTTTGATCATCTTGCTGCTATTGCAGTTCTGGAAGTTTCACAATCATCGGGATATAGGCACCTTGTTTGTTTAAAAGAATTGCATGGAAGTCACCACGCATTTCTTGAATAACAATCGTGCCATCAAGATGTAGATAAAGGCGCAATTCAGAGTGATCTATGTTATTCAAATAACAAGGATCTTTATCTAGGTCTTGCCACTCATCAGGATTTTTCAAACTGAGTTTGCTGAAATTTCTCATGGCTTGATCGGCAGTCGCAAATTTTGTGTTTACGTTCAGCCATATTTTTTGCACAAGTGCGAACGCTTCTTCTCGTGAATGACACGCAGGCGCCAGCTCCATTGCAGCCAGAAAATCATAAATTCTGCGAATCTGCGTTTCTGTCATATAAATCCTCTCAGCAAGATTGCGGAGTAATTTTCGTGATGAATGCGGCGACAGGATATTGAATTGAATTATTTTTGTGCTTATGTATTTTTGATGAATCAACGCTTGAATTGCACAGCTTACTAAGCGGTGTTAGCTATAAAATTATTCCATAAACTGTCTGTAGTAGCAGGCTTGTTTTTCACTGCCTCAGGTTGAAGACGTCAATTAAAAATCGTGAAGTCAATAAATCCACGTTCTACGGAGGTGGCTATGAGTTTGACTTTCACTTTTTGGCCGATGTTGAATGAAGGGGTCTTGCCTTTAAGCCGCCCCTCTGCAGGTGGAGAAAAAATGCGAACCCATGTGCCGTGATCACCAATACCTGTAATCAGGCCATCAAAGGTCTCTCCTACACGGTCGTGCAGTAACAATGCTGCTTCAGATTTACGCATTTGCCGTTCTACTTTTTGCGCGGCGTCTTCTTGGGCTGTGCAGTGGGTGGCGAGCGCTTCAAGTTCTTCCTCTGAGTAGGGCGGGGGCAGCTTTGCAAGCGCTGCCTTGAGTAGTCGCAATGTGATGAGGTCTGGGTAACGGCGATTGGGCGCGGTTGAGTGCATGTAGTCGTGCACGGCCAGCCCGAAGTGGCCGATTGATGGGCCCCGAGGGTGTTCCACTACGTACTCGCCTGATCCCATGAGTTTGATCATCACCAGCGACAGGTCAGGAAACCGCAATGGATCTTGCTGATGCTGCTGAGCAAGGAATGCCTGCAAGGCCTCTCCATCAGGCTCGTATGGCAGGCTTGCGCCGTAGCTGTGAGCTACCTCAACAATCCTGAGCCAGCGCTCTGGTGACCTAACGACTCTGCGCAAGGAGGCACTGCCCTGGTTTGCGAGAAAGCGCGCAGTGCAGCCGTTGGTGGCAATCATGAACTCTTCGATCAGCTGACGAGCGCGATTGTGGGGCTGCTGGCGAATGTCGACGATACGGTCACCCTCGAACACAGCATGAGGTTGAAAGGTTTCAAACTCCAGCGAACCTTGCGCACGGCGCAGCACGCGCAGCTTTTGTGCCAACTCGTCTTGCATGCGCAACTGGGTGCTCATGCCAGGCACTTTTTTCGCTGGCTCCGGCAAATCTGCCGCGCCCTCCATCCAGGCCGATATCGCATCGTAGGCGAGCTGCGCCTTGTTGCGGACTGTGGCTCTGTATATGGCTGAATCAATCAAGATGCCGTCATCGCTGAAAGTCATTTCATTGATGAATGCCAGCCTGTCTTCGCCTTGGTTGAGCGATGTGAGGTTGGTGCACAGCTGCTCGGGCAGCATGGGGAAAATTCTGGCTGAGGTGTAGACCGAGGTCGTATTGGTCCTGGCGTGCTCATCAATCGGCGTCCCTTTTTTGACCAGGCTGTCCACGTCTGAGACTGCAACGTACAGGCGCACTGCGCCTGCTTTTGCGGGCTCTATGGCTGTAATCTGATCGAGGTCTCGGGAGTCATCGTTATCGATGGAGCACCAAGGCAGGCCTGTCATGTCGCGGACGCTGTCACTGGTTTCGCGAGCAGGGCTGGACATGTGCGAGAGCTGCTTGATAACACTGTTCGGAAATTCAGGTTCCAGCCCGCGGCTATACATTGCCCATGCTGCGATGGTCGATAGGTTGGCGCGGTGATTCGATAGAACGTTTCGCATGGGCCAAGAACCTTCCGTGGTGATTCAGCCCATTCTGCGCCCGAAGCTGCTGCAGCGGGGCACTATTTCTGGCGCAGCCAAAATCAGCGGCAGTAAGTGGCATGCATTGTGTGCCGATGCTGAAAGGCGTTTAATGAACTTGGATGGGTGAGCGTGCTGCTAGGTTTGAAAACTGTGCTCCCCTTGCAGTGCACCTTTTCTTTGGGATCTATTTGCGTTGTCAACCGCATCATGGTTCGCACTGACCGTGCTGCTCAAGGAGAGCCAGATGTACAAAAGAATTTTGGTTGCAACTGATGGGACAAAACTATCAAGGAAAGCGGTCAAGGAGGCCTCGCTCCTGGCGGTAGAGCTAGATGCAACTCTGACATTAGTTCATGTCGTACCTAAGTACCCCAATACTTTTTTTGATGGGAAACCAGTGCTTAGCGTCAAAGAGGTCAACCAAAGGGAGAAAGAGTTGGTCACGAAAGCTCAAGCGGCTTTGCAAAGCTTGCTTGATGAAACAGTAGATCAGCACATCAGCGTTAGCGCAGTCGTTGTGAAGTCGACCAATATTTCAGAGGCTTTGCTGAAAGTCGCTCAAAAAACCAAGGCAGAGTTGATCGTGATGGCATCGCATGGCCGCGGCGGTATCAAGCGTGTGCTTATCGGTAGTGAAACGCTGCAGGTTTTGACTCACTCAGAGACCCCCGTTTTGGTGATTCGCTGAAAAGATGAAGATATCTGCGCAATCCTTACGAGATTTATTCGTGCATGGCGCTAAGCTGTGTATCGCATATATGTTCTTGCGGCACGTGCCTTTGGCAGTCATCACTCATACCGACGACTAGGCAGAGGAGGGGGCTGCTAGCATGCGACCAAGCCTACTCAGCGAACAAATAAAAACCCCACTGGCTTTGGCTAGTGGGGCTTTTTTGTCTTAGCAACAGCTAAACAATCATTTACGCGTTGCGCAGCGGATCAAAGCCAGTGGTGGCGCCTGATTGGTGGTCGTTCTCGTAAGCCCTTGAATTCATTTGTATCAATTCAATCTTGTAGATAGAGACTTTTTTAGGGACGAAATTCAGTGCCATGGCACTTGGGGCAAGGAGGAAGAGTATCTGAATGATCATTCAGGAATATTGATTGACCACATTTGATGCAAACATATCTTCCTACTCCTGGCTTTTGTCCGGTAGATGACATTCTTTCCCTCAAATAAATTACAGCCCTTAACAGGTTGCTTAGATGGGCTGGTTACCTAAGCCTCCTAAGACTACCTATATTCAGACTGCAATTCATAACCGACTGTCGCTTGGCCCAAAGCCTTTAGTCATCGCTGCTTATGGGCGCCTGCAGACTATCGCAGCTGCAAGCTACCCTGCTGCAGCGCGGCCACCACGTTGCGCGCAGCCATGCGGCCCAGGCGGGCGGTGCAGGTGGAAGCCAGTTGGGTCAGCGTCTGCACATCCACCGCCAAGCTGTCTTCGATCGCGCAGTGGAAGCGGTCAATCGGCATCACGTAGGCGTTGCGGTCCACGGGCTTAACGCGCGCGACGGTGCCTTCTTCGGCAGTCACATCAAAGCGCAGCATGTACCGGTTGAGCTGCCAGTCTTCGGCGTGCATCACTGCATCAAACACGGATTGGTAGACCTCTGCCGTGGCCACCAGAGCGGCTCGGTGGGCGAGGGCGATCTGGTCGGGGTTGTAGGCGGGCTTTTGCAGCTCTGCCTCCATGCGGTTGAAGGCGTCGATGTAGGCCAGCTTGAACGCCAGGGCCTTCTTGCCGGTGAAGCCCATGGCCAGCAGCGTGAAGCCGTCGCGGGTGATGCGGTAGGCACGGTCTTTTCGTGTTGCTCCACTGCCAATTTCCACCTCTATGACCATCTCCTCAAAATTGAGGGCATGGTCTGCGTCCAGTTGTGCGCGCAGGTTGTCGATGTCGCGCAGCACGTTGTAATGCTGCTTGCCAAAGTGGCGTGCCAGATCGGTGCTGAGGGTGGTGGGTTTGCCTTCAACGATGGTGATGGCGGGCGAGATAGCCAGTGTGGGCTGAGACATGACGCAACTCCTGTTCGAGATGTAATGCCTATTACTGCGTTCTTACGCACAGCAACAGGCGGCCGGGAGGTTAAGAACCTGGGAACAGCCAGGCGGACTTCTTCCCCTTGCGGGTGTTGTATCCGTCGCCCTCCCGGCCATAAATCAAACGCATGCAGCAAGTGCAGGCGTGCTATGTCTGGGCGCAAAAAAACCGCCAAGCTATCGGGTGCGGTTCTTCCGCTGTTCCAAAGGAGTTCTTACGCTCCATCTCTTTCGAGACCGTGCCAGTATAGCGCAGGGTTTTGTCAAGAGGTGCTGACCGTTTATCGCGTCGCAGTCGATGTGGGGCTACCGCTTCTTAATAGTTATTCGTTTTTTAGTATGAAACTTATAGCTGTTTGAGTATGAGTGCTGTTGCTTAATGGTCAATAACTATGAAATTTTTGATACTGATAAATATTGTTACCCGATAGGATACGCAACCCTTGACACCTTCTGTTGATTGCGTTTTGAGCGATGGAATGGTGTTTGCAAAGCAAGCTTTTCCAGTCCTCTATGACGTATTTCAAAAGAATGTATGTGTTCGCGGCAGCGGTGTTCATGCTGCTGCTAAATGTATTGTGGGTGCCACCGATGGCACATGCGGTTGTTATGCTGGGGGCTACAGCTACCAAGACAGACGTCTCTTGCAACGGTGGCACTAATGGTACTGCAACGGTAACTGCATCAGGTGGCATACCGCCATATACATATAGTTGGGCCCCAAGTGGGGGCTCAAACGCTACTGCCACAGGCCTTGCTGAAGGCTCTTATAGCGCTAAGGTGACTGACGCGGATGGTGCGGTAACCACTGCAACCGTTACCGTCAGCCAGCCGAGTGTGCTGTCAACAACTTCGAGTCAGATCGAGGTTTCAAGTTATGGTGGATCAGACGGTTCTGCAGGGGTGGTGGTAACTGGCGGTACGCCTGGATACACCTATTCATGGGCTCCATCCGGCGGTACGGATGCAACAGCTAATGGGTTGTCTGCTGGCAATTACACCGTTACGGTGACGGATGCGAATGCCTGTACATATAGCCGCATCTTTACGATCACTCAGCCTGCTTTGGCTGTACCAACGGCCAGCCCAGTGAGTGCTACGGTGCCTTACGGCAGCGTTGGCAACCCGATCACTTTGCAGCTAGGTGGTGGCGCAGCGACCTCTGTGGCGGTGGCAAGTGCCCCTGCGCATGGCACGGCAGTCGCTAGTGGCGCCAGCATCACCTACAGTCCAAACCCCGGTTATGCTGGGGCTGACAGCTTTACCTATACAGCCACCAATAGCAGCGGTACGTCAGTACCAGCTATGGTGAGTATTACTGTCGAAACACCTGTTAAGACGCCGCAAACCATCACTTTTGCCCCCCCCGGTGCACAAAACTTTAGTACGAGTCCCACGCTGACTGCCAGCAGCACGTCCAATTTGACGGTCTCCTTTACGTCTTCGACAACCGGAGTTTGCACGATCACGTCGAGCGGGACACTGACGTTTGTGTCTGCCGGTACTTGCACGATCAATGCTGACCAAGCGGGCAACGCTACCTATTTACCGGCAGCACAGGTATCGCAATCCTTCTATGTGAATCCTGTAACACCTGGTGCGCCTACGATTGGTACGGCCACGGCAGGTGATAGGCAAGCTTTGGTTTCATTCACAGCACCTGCTTTCAATGGCGGTGCCAGCATTACTGGTTACACCGTAACTTCCAGCCCAGGGGGCTTTACTGGTTCGGGTAGCAGTAGCCCAATTGCAGTGGCTGGCTTGACCAATGGCACGGCTTATACCTTTACGGTCACAGCGACGAATTCGGCAGGTACAGGCGCTGCATCTGCGGCATCAAACAGTGTGACGCCGGTTTCATCTGTACCACCTACCATCACGTTGGCGCCAACAACCATAGCTAATCCAACGGTAGGGGTGGCATACAGCCAGAGCATAGCGGCTGCGGGTGGTGCAGCGCCTTATACCTATGCCATTTCAGCGGGGTCTTTGCCTGCCGGTTTGAGTTTGAGCTCCTCAGGAACGGTGTCCGGCACCCCTACGGCTGGTGGTGCATATAACTTCACCATCACGGCCACAGACAGCAGTAGCGGCGCGGGCGCGCCTTTCGCGGGTTCGCGCGCCTATTCCGTCACGGTGGCTGCGCCAACGCTTGTGCTAAGCCCTGCCAGTGGCAGTTTGCCCAGTGCAACAGTAGGGTGGGCATACAGTCAAAGCTTTACGGCTTCGGATGGTACGGCACCATATACTTATGCGATTACCAGTGGCAGCGTGCCCACTGGTCTGAGCTTGGCCGCCAACGGCATCCTGTCGGGAACGCCGACGGTGGCTGGGTCATACAACTTTACGGTCACCGCCACTGACAAAAGCACCGGCGTGGGCGCGCCTTTCTCGAATTCGCGCGCCTATTTCGTCACGGTGGCTGCAGGTGCTGCACCCGTGGTTTCTGGTATTGCACCCAACTTTGGCCTATCTAGTGGTGGAACTACAGTCACTATTACTGGCACAGGGTTTGGTGGCGCAACAGCGGTTACTTTTGGAGCCTCTTCAGCCACTGGCTTTACGGTCAATAGCGCTACGCAAATCACTGCTACAGCGCCAGCAGGTACTGGCACGGTAGACATTCGTGTCACAACTGCAGGAGGCACCAGCGCTACCAGTGCAGCTGACCAATTTACTTACGTGGTAGCTCCTGCGATACCCTCGCTATCCATCAGCGACGTTACGCAAAATGAAGGCAATAGTGGAGGAGCAGCGTTCAATTTCACGGTGACTCTGACTTCTGCTTCTGCTTCTGCTTCTGCCGTGACAGTGAATTACGCGACGAGTAATGGCTCTGCCACAGCGCCATCAGATTACACAGCCACCAGTGGCGCATTGACTTTTGCCCCAGGGCAAATCACGCAGACGGTAACTGTTCAGGTCAACGGCGATACGACGGTGGAGCCAGATGAGACGTTTTTTGTCAATCTGAGTTCTCCGTTCAATGCCACTTTGGGCAAGTCCCAAGGCGTGGCAACGATTGTCAATGACGATAACGCGTTGTCTGTTAGTGCTCCTAACAAAACCGTATCTGTGGCGGCTGGTGCTGAAGCGGTGGTCGATGTGGTGGCCGGCGCAACAGGTGGCCCATTCACAGCAGCTACCGTGGTGTCATTGGCCCCTGCCAGCGCAGGTGTGGCAACCATCGCAGGCGGCACAGGAGCCTATAGCGTGCGTTTTGTGCCTGCAGCAAGCTTTGCAGGCGTGGCAGTGGTGACCTACACCCTGACCAATGGGGCAGTGCAATCTGCGCCTGCGACTGTGACTATTACAGTGGGTGCACGGGTGGACGCCGCCCAAGATGCCGAAGTGGCCGGCTTGGCCACAGCGCAAGCCAGTGCTGCACAGCGTTTTACTACGGCACAGGTGACCAACTTCACCCAGCGTTTGGAGAGCCTGCACGGTAGTGGCTGGGGGCGTTCCAACTTTGGCCTGTCGTTGGCTACGGATGACACCCGCAAGATGGCCCGCAATGGCAACGGTGTTGCAGATCAGGTGATCAACGGTAACCCGCTGCGCAACGGTATGCGCACGGTGGGCCTGAAGCCCCAGCGCGTAGCGCAGGCCCAGCCTGCACCAGCCAATGACCTGCCAGATTTGCCCGGTGCCACCACTGAGCAAGCGCGCAGCCCGTGGGCCTTCTGGGTGAACGGTGCTATCAGCTATGGCCGTGAGCGCACCGGTGATGCCGATGAACGCTACCGCTTTACCACCAACGGTATCAGCGCGGGTGTGGACTACCGCGTCAACGGCTGGATTACCGTGGGTACAGGCTTGGGTATCAGCACGGACCGCAGCCGCGTAGGCAACAAGGGTACGCGCAGCAATGCTGACAGCACGGTGGCTGTGGCCTATGCCAGCATGCGCCCCATGCAAGGAGTGTTTGTCGATGCGCTGCTGGGTTACGGCGTGCTAAGTTTTGACTCGAAGCGCTATATCACGGCCACGGGCGACATGGCCACGGGCAGTCGCGACGGCAAGCAGTTGTTTGGCTCGATTGCCACGGGCTTGGAGTTTTACCGCGCCGACTGGATGTGGTCACCCTATGCACGCTTGGAATTTAGCCAGGCCAAGCTGGATGCCTACACCGAAAACGGCCCTGCAACGCATGCGCTGAAGTACTTTGACCAGACAGCGCGCTCCAGTAAGGCCGTGCTGGGAGCGCGTGCCGAAGGCAAGATGGCTGTGCGCTGGGGCCACATCATGCCGCAGGTGCGCGTGGAATATGCCCGCAGCTTTGATGAGCAAAACGAAGCGGGCTTGGCCTACGCTGACTTGGCAGACCAAGGTCCCGCCTACACACTGCGTGGCCGTGCCATGGACATCGGCCGCTGGACCGTAGGCCTGGGAGGTCGTTTGCTGCTGCGCAGCGGCACAGAGCTGGGTGTGGAGTACACCACCAACATCGACCAGAGCAATGCCTACGTAGGCAGCTTGCGTCTGGGCCTGCGCGTACCGTTCTAAAACGGCAAATGCTTAAAACAGAAACCCCCTGCCGGTGCAAGCTGGCAGGGGGTTTTTAGTAAACGAGGGTGTCGCCGTCACTGATGCCGACGACAAGGCAGAGGAGGGTGGCGGCGAGCATACCAAAGCATACAGCTAAGGTAGAAAGCAAAAAAGCCCGCAGAAGCGAGCTTTTTTATGAGGGCATGCCCTTTTTGATTTCTGCAAGTTATTGATTTTGCAGTATTTCTGGCGGAAGGGGCGGGATTCGAACCCGCGGTGGGCTATTAACCCACACACGCTTTCCAGGCGTGCGACTTAAACCGCTCATCCACCCTTCCGTGCAAAGCAGCAGAGCTGTGTTGCTGAAATGAAAACCCAAGCTCAAAAGCTTGGGTTTAGTATCTGGTGCAAGACCGTGGTGTCTTGTAAAGAAGCGCTGATTGTAACTCAGTTTTAGAGCATGAAATGCAAAACGCTGCTTTTGCGCTGCGCAGTCGGTGCGTGTGAGGGTGTTACTAGGCAGATGTTCTAGGTTTTTAATAAAAATAGCTTCTAGCGCTTATCTAGCAAGCGTTAGAAGCTATGGTTTTTTACGAGTTTTAGCCCAGCAGCAAGGCGTCGTCTGCCAATTTTTCACCGCGCACTTTTTCAAACATGTGCAGCAAGTCGGTCACGTCCATCTTGGCGCGCTCTGCGCCGCAGACGTCCAGTACCACTTGGCCTTGGTGCAGCATGACGGTGCGTTCACCCACATCCAGTGCTTGGCGCATGCTGTGGGTCACCATCATGGTTGTGAGCTTGCTTTCGCGCACGATGCGGTCGGTCAGTTGCAGCACAAAGTCTGCGGTGCGGGGGTCCAGCGCGGCAGTGTGCTCGTCCAGCAGCAAGATGCGAGAAGGTTGCAGAGCCGCCATGAGCAAGCTCACGGCTTGGCGCTGGCCGCCAGAGAGCAGGCCAATGCGATCAGTCAGGCGGTTTTCCAATCCCAGGCCCAAAGTGGCCAAGCGTTCGCGGTACAGCGCACGGTGCTCATTTTTCACAGCACGTGACAGGCCACGCGCCGTGCCGCGACAGTGTGCCAGCGCCATGTTTTCTTCAATGCTCAGGTCTTCGCAGGTGCCTGCCATGGGGTCTTGGAACACGCGAGCCACGCGGTGGGCACGGTCCCAGACGGGTTTGCGTGTCATATCCTCGCCGGCAATCTGGATGCTGCCTTTGTCCACGCTTTGATCGCCAGAAACGGCATTCAAGAAGGTGGATTTACCCGCACCATTGGAGCCAATGACGGTCACAAACTGGCCGTCGGGAATGTTCAACGACAGGCCACGCAGGGCACGGGTTTCAATCGGGGTGCCGGGGTTGAAGGTAAGTTCGAGGTTTTGTGCGCTCAACATAGATTCACAACTTTCTGCAATGGTGGGCGCATCACGGCTTGCGGCTCAGCTTGCGCTTGAGCTGGGGGATGACAAGGGCGATCGTGACCAGCACAGCGGTGACCAAGTTCAAATCTTGGGCTTTCAGGCCAATAAAGTCGCTGTTCAAAGCCGCGGCAATAAAGAAGCGGTAGACGATGGCGCCGATCACCACGGCCAGCGTGGCCCAAATGATTTTGCGTGAGGGCAGGATGGATTCACCCACGATGACCGCCGCCAAGCCAATGACAATGGTGCCAATCCCCATGGAAATGTCGGAGCCGCCCTGCGTCTGTACAAACATGGCGCCAGCCAGGCCCACCAGTCCGTTGGATACGGCCATGCCCAGCAAAATCATGCCGCCCGTGTTTACGCCTTGGGCGCGAGCCATGCGGGCATTCGAGCCAGTGGCGCGAATCGCCAAGCCGCGTTGGGTGGCAAAGAACCAGTCCAGCGCCAGCTTGGCTGCGACCACAATCACCAGCAACAGCAGAGGGCGGAAGACGTAGTCTTCCATGCGCTCGGGCTGGAGCAGGTTGAAGATGGTGGGGTCGTTAATCAGCGGCACATTGGGGCCGCCCATGATGCGCAGGTTGACCGAATACAGCGCAATCATCATCAAGATGGAGGCCAGCAAGTCCATGATCTTGAGCTTGACGTTGAGCCAGGCCGTGGCCATGCCGGCGGCAGCGCCTGCCGCGGTGGCTGCCAAGGTGGCTACCCACGGGTTGTAGCCTGCAGCAATCAGTACGGCGCAGACGGCACCGCCCAAGGGGAAGCTGCCATCGACCGTGAGGTCAGGAAAGCGCAGCAAGCGAAAAGAGATATATACACCCAGCGCGACGAGGGCAAAGATCAGGCCAATTTCAATGGCGCCGAGCAGCGAAAACAAAGACATGGAGCAGAAACAGTCGGTTGCTGGGAGGAAACGAAAAAAGGCAGGGCCGATTTATGGGCGCCTGCCTGCATGCACTGGGATTAATTACTTAACGACTTCTGCAGCGCTTTTCACCAAAGCGTCAGAGAGTTTGATGCCTTGCTTTTCCGCGGCGCCAGGGTTCACAAACAGCTCCATCTTGGTGCTGACTTCGGGCTTGATGGTGCCAGGTGCTTCGCCCTTCAGAATGCGAGCGACCATGCGGCCAGTCTGTTCGCCCAAGTCGCGGTAGTTGATGCCGTAGGCTGCCACGGCACCGCGCTTGACGGAGTCGGTGTCCGACGCCACCAGCGGAATCTTGGCGTCCTGGCCGACCTTGACCAGCGCTTCGTAAGCGGAAACCACGTTGTTGTCAGTCGATGTGTAGATGACGTCTACTTTGCCGATCAGACTGCGCGCGGCGCTGCCCACGTCCACCGAACGAGGCGCTGCGGCTTCGACCAGCGTCATGCCCAGTGTAGGCAGCAGTTTTTGCAGTTCTTTGACGACGACCACGGAGTTGGCCTCGCCGGGGTTGTAGACCATGCCCACGCGCTTGGCGCCGGGCACCACCTGTTTGACCAGGTCCATCTGCTTGTCCAGTGCCAACAGATCGGATACGCCCGTCACGTTGGTCTTGGAGGGCTCCCACGAAGCCACCAACTTGGCGGCCACGGGATCGGTCACGGCAGAGAACACCACGGGCACGGTCTTGGTGGAGGCCACCACGGCCTGGGCCGAGGGGGTAGCGATAGCGACAATGGCGTCAGGCTTGTCACCCACGAACTTGCGGGCGATCTGGGCCGCAGTGCCGGTGTTGCCTTGGGCACTTTGGTATTGCCACTTCAAGTTCTTGCCTGATTCAAAACCTTCTGCCTTCAGAGCCGCTTGCACGCCGTCACGCACGGCGTCCAGGGCGGGGTGCTCGACGATGGCTGTCACTGCCACGGACTTGTCCGCAGCGTGTACGCTGGCCATGGAAGCGATAGCCAAAGCGACTGCACCCAAAGGTGCCCAAGACTTGAAATTCATTGCTTTTTCTCCACCGTTGTTTGAAGCCAATATGGCTGTGATCTATGCAAAGAACGGGCCAGATGTGCCACTTTTGCGCCCGTTCTTTGCGTGGATCAAGTCTATAGCAGCGGCTGCGTGCTGCTTTTGCCCTGCACAGGGATATGTGTCAGATTTCCTACAGCACGCAGATTTATTGCGTTGATGTTGGCTTTGGTGCGCCTTGTTTGTTTTTTGTGCAGGCGGTAATAAAAAAAGGCTCGCATTGCGAGCCTTTTTTGCAAGATGCATGCAGCGAGGGCTTACATGCCGGAGTAGGTCGGGCCGCCGCCGCCTTCGGGTGTGACCCAGACGATGTTCTGCGTGGGGTCCTTGATGTCGCAGGTCTTGCAATGCACGCAGTTTTGCGCGTTGATTTGCAGGCGCTTGCCACCTTGCTCGGTATCGTCCACAAATTCGTACACCCCGGCAGGGCAGTAGCGGCTTTCAGGGCCAGCGTATTGGGCCAAATTGACCTTCACGGGCACCGAGGCGTCCTTGAGCGTCAAGTGCGCAGGCTGGTCTTCACCGTGGTTGGTGCCGCTGATAAAGACGCTGGAGAGGCGGTCAAACGTCAGCTTGCCATCGGGCTTGGGGTATTCGATAGGCTGGCACTCTGCCGCAGGCTTGAGGTATGCGTGATCAGGCTTGTCACGGTGCAGCGTCCATGGAATGCAGCCCTTGAGCACAAATTGCTCCAGGCCGTTCATGACGGTGGCGGTGCTCAGGCCCTTCTTGAACCAGGTCTTGAAGTTGCGTGCCTTCCACAGCTCGTCGTACAGCCAGCTGTTTTCGAAGGCAGTCTCGTAGGCGTTCAACACATCGCCCTGGCGGCCTGCCACGATGGCTTCGTACGCAGCCTCAGCGGCCAGCATGCCGGTTTTGATGGCGGCGTGGCTGCCCTTGATGCGCGAAGCGTTCAGGAAGCCTGCATCGCAGCCCACCAGCGCGCCGCCGGGGAAGACGAACTTGGGCAGGCTCAAGATGCCGCCAGCAGTGATGGCCCGCGCACCGTAAGAGATGCGCTTGGCGGGCTTGATGCCCTTGGCTTCGTCGCCTTCGAGGTAGTAGCGGATGTTGGGGTGGGTTTTCCAACGCTGCATTTCCTCAAACGGCGACAGGTACGGGTTGGCGTAGTCCAGGCCGGTGACAAAGCCCAGGGTGACCAGGTTGTCTTCCAGGTGGTAGAGGAAGCCGCCGCCGTAGGTCTTGCTGTCCATGGGCCAGCCGCCGGTGTGCAGCACCATGCCGGGTTTGTGGCGTGCAGGGTCGATTTCCCACAGCTCCTTGATGCCCAGGCCGTAGGCTTGCGGGTCTTTGCCGTCGTCCAGCTGGTACTTTGCAATGATTTGCTTGCCCAGGTGGCCGCGCGCACCTTCCGCAAAGATGGTGTATTTGCCGTGCAATTCCATGCCCAGCTGGAAGTCGCCCGTGGGTTCGCCGTCCTTGCCCACGCCCATGTTGCCGGTGGCAATGCCTTTGACGGAGCCATCTTCGTTGTAGAGCACTTCCGCAGCAGCGAAGCCGGGGAAAATTTCTACGCCCAGCGCTTCAGCCTGGTCGGCCAGCCACTTGGTGACGAAACCCAGGCGCACCACGTAGTTGCCTTCGTTGTGGAAGCACTTGGGCAGCAGGAAGTTGGGAGTGCGCAGCGAGCCTTTTTCGCTGAAGAAGACCATGGAGTCTTCGGTCACTGGCTGGTTCAGGGGGGCGCCCTTTTCCTTCCAGTCGGGCATGAGTTCGGTCAGCGCAATGGGGTCCATGATGGCGCCCGACAAGGTGTGCGCACCGGGCTCAGAGCCTTTTTCGAGCACGACCACCGAGACGTCTTGGCCTTTTTCTGCCGACAGTTGCTTGAGGCGGATGGCAGTGGCCAAGCCGCCGGGGCCGCCACCAACGATCACCACGTCGTATTCCATGGCCTCGCGGGGGCCGTATTGCGCCAGGATTTCTTCGTTTGTCATTGGGGTGTCTCTCTTGGAAATTTAAAAACCTGAATGGCACGCTCGTGCTGACTGCCACAAATTGCGGCTGATTCTATGCGGGCTCACTGCATCTACCTAAAAACTTCAGGGGTAGATGGCACGATTGGTGGTCTGAATGATGGTTGGAGTCACATCGGTGACGCTGGCTGGGCGTCATCTGTCCTTCACAGGACTGCCTTAAGGTGTGATTTAGACAAGATGTGCCTATTAGTGAAAAAGCAGGAGCCAAGGGCATGAGACTGGAGATTCCAGAGGATAAAAAGTTGGTCTACCAGACCACGTTTGGGGTGAAGTGGGGCGACATGGATGCCATGGGCCATGTCAACAACGCGGTGTATTTCAAGTACATGGAGCACGGGCGTATTGAGTGGCTCAGCGAGATTGGCTTTTTGCATCTGCCGAATGGGCAGGCGCCGGTGATCGCGAATGCGTTTTGCAACTTCAAGCGGCAGCTCAAATATCCCGATGTCGTGTTGATGAAGCTGTATGTGAGCAACCCGGCACGCGTGACGTTTGATGCCTGGACCACGCTGGAGCGCGTGGAGGAGCCGGGCGTGATCTGCGCGGCGGGCGGGGCCACCGTGCTGTGGATTGATACGCAGCGTGAGAAGGCTGCTTCACTTCCAGAAGCGCTTCGCGCCCTGATAGATTGAGTTTCAGATATAAAAAGTTCTGAAAACAAGCTATATCAAGCGCTAGCAGCTATTGTTTTATGGGTTCAACCACTCGTTGGAATGGCTGAACGCCCAAGGCAGCTGGCTCAAGGCTTGGCCTTGGGGATGCGCCCCATCAGAAAAAACTCCGGGTTGGGCGCCATGCCGCTGAAGCTGGCCATGCGGTTGGACAAGCCAAAGAACGCGGTGATGGCGGCAATGTCCCAGATGTCCTCATCGTCAAAGCCGTGGGCGTGCAAGGCGGTGAAGTCGGCATCTTCCACCTCGTGGCTGTGCAGGCAGACCTTCATCGCAAAGTCCAGCATGGCGCGCTGGCGGGGTGTGATGTCGGCTTTGCGGTAGTTCACGGCCACTTGGTCGGCCACCAGCGGTTTTTTCTCATAAATGCGCAAGATGGCGCCGTGGGCTACTACGCAGTAGAGGCACTGGTTGGCGGCGCTGGTGGCGGTGACGATCATTTCGCGCTCACCCTTGGTCAGGCTGCCTTCGTCTTTGAGCATCAGTGCATCGTGGTAGGCAAAAAAAGCGCGCCACTCGGCAGGGCGGCGGGCAAACGCCAAAAACACATTGGGGATGAAGCCGGCTTTTTCTTGCACTTCCAGAATGCGGCTGCGCAGATCGTCGGGCAGGGTGTTCAGGTCGGGAAAAGGGTAGCGCGCGCTGGGCATGGTGGTGTCTCCGGTGGTTGTACTTGTGGCCCGTGGCTGGACTGTGCAGGGGGCTTGGGATCAGCATAGCCATATGGCTGCGTCAAGGTCGTCATGTAGCTGACAATCGGCAGCTCCTACAGCACAACGGATTGGGAATGAGCCAAGCACTTCACACCACAGACTGGGCGGCATGGAGCCGCGAAGCCGCCGAAACCATGGTGGCCCGCAACGCCGAATGGCCGCAGCAAATGGGGCTGACCGCACCCTTGAAATGCCGCTGGGATCTGGAGCGTGCGCTGCTGGCTTTTGAGGCGCCGTTGCATGAGGTGATTGCCACGGTGTGTCTGGTCGGCACCAGCAGTGACCAAGAGGGCAGCTTTGTCTGGAGCTGGGCCAATGAGGCCATTCCTGCGCAGCACGGCCAGGCGCTGGAGGTGGTGCATGATTTTGGGCGCGAGAACCAGCTGGCCCTGTTGACGACGCCCCGTTTGCAAGGGGGTAAGCCTGTGGGCATGGAGTGCCTGAGCGTTGCCGCCCGCTTGCAGCGGGCCGTGGGCACCTATGTCGATCAGCAAGGCGATGTAGCGCTGTATTTCACCATCTTGCATTTGCAAGTGGCGGTGCCTGAGGCGGATCAACTGCCTAACTAATTAATAACTAAGCAAAGCAGTCGGTGCAGGGGCAGCGTTAAGCAACGGTGCCGCAGCCATTCCCAGCCTTATGCAGCCGCCCTTCCATCAATGTGCAGTGCGCTGGAGACGGTGGGTTGATGGCGGGCCCCGCTGCGGCGGTGTGGCTGCAAAAAAGCCCTCTTCGCACGGGGCAAAGAGGGCCGGGCATGCGCCGCCGCTATGGACATAGAGTTGGGATTGCGGTGAGCCGCATGTCCCAACACGGTGCCGTGCAGCGGTCGCTGCTTACAGCTTGCCAGCCTTGAGGGCTTCCAGCGCCGCTTTCACGCCTGCACCGTAGGCGGGGTCGGCCTTG
>NZ_DLTI01000006.1:0-12520 GCF_002501455.1 Comamonas sp. UBA7840
TCTGCGTGGAAATCAACACACGCCTGCCTGGATCAGCAAGCGTACGGCTTCCACATGGCCACGCTCCGCCGCCGGAATGAGCGCCGTGCCCTGGTAGCGGTTCAGGCTGCGCAGATCCGCGCCGTGCGCCAGCATCAGCTGCAGGATATCCAGATGGCCCCGTGCCCCGGCGTACAGGTAGGGGCTATCCTGGATCTGGTCTTTGGCATTGACATTGGCCCCGGCCTCGATCAAAGCCCGGGCGGCAGCCACATGGTTGTGGAGGGTGGCCACCAGCAGCGGGGTCTGGCCTGCGGCATTGCGCGCCTCCAGAGGCGCGCCGCAATCCAGCAGGCGCCGGATCTCGGCCGGATGGTTGGCCGTGACCGCTGCAAACAGCGGCGCGGCCTGGGTGCAGGGCTCGGCCGCCAGCCCGGGCGCCACAACGCTGGCGCACAGGGCCATCCCCACCAGCCAACGGATTGTTCGCAACATGCTGCTCCTTGGTCCACAAATCTTTGAGTACCGATGCTAACGCGCCCGACACGGCTGCGCAGTCAACGCCACGATGTCCTCCGCAACGCGGAGTGCCCCATCACTGCCTGCATAAAAAAAGCCTGCCACGCGATGCGCAGCAGGCCTTGGCTTGCAGCTGGAACGACTTAGACGTTCACGCCCTTGGCCACTTCAGCGTACTCTTCGATCTGGTCGAAGTTCATGTAGCGGTAGACCGATGCCTTGTCGGCATCAATCACGCCCATTTCCTTGAGGTACTCTTCCTTGCTAGGCAAGTAACCCAGACGCGAGGCAATCGCAGCCAGTTCGGCCGAGCCCAGGAACACGTTGGTGTTCTTGCCCAGACGGTTGGGGAAGTTACGGGTCGAGGTCGAGATCACGGTCGCGCCTTCACGCACCTGGGCCTGGTTGCCCATGCACAGCGAGCAGCCGGGCATTTCGGTGCGGGCACCTGCAGTGCCGAACGCAGCGTAATGGCCTTCCTTGATCAGCTCGTCCTGGTCCATCTTGGTGGGAGGTGCCACCCACAGCTTGACCGGAATGTCGCGCTTGCCGCCCAGCAGCTTGGCTGCAGCACGGAAGTGACCGATGTTGGTCATGCACGAACCGATGAAAGCTTCATCAATCTTGGTGCCGGCCACTTCAGACAGGAACTTGGCGTCATCCGGATCGTTCGGGCAGCAAACGATAGGTTCTTTGATGTCAGCCAGATCGATTTCGATGACGTGGGCGTACTCAGCGTCCTTGTCGGCTTCCAGCAAGTTGGGCTGTGCCAACCAGGCTTCCACCTTTTCGATACGGCGCTGCAGGGTCTTCGCGTCTTGGTAACCGTCAGCGATCATGTTCTTCATCAGAACGATGTTCGAAGTCAGGTATTCCTTGATGGGCTCAGGGTTCAGCTTGATCGTGCAACCAGCCGCCGAGCGCTCGGCCGACGCATCGGACAGTTCAAACGCTTGCTCCACCTTCAGGTCAGGCAAGCCTTCGATTTCCAGAATACGGCCCGAGAATTCATTGATCTTGCCGGCCTTGGCGACCGTCAACAAACCTTGCTTGATGGCGTACAGCGGAATGGCGTGCACCAAATCGCGCAGCGTCACGCCGGGCTGCATTTCGCCCTTGAAGCGCACCAGTACCGACTCAGGCATGTCCAGGGGCATCACGCCAGTCGCGGCGCCGAAGGCCACCAGACCGGAGCCTGCGGGGAAGGAGATGCCGATGGGGAAACGGGTGTGCGAGTCACCACCAGTGCCGACGGTGTCAGGCAACAGCAGGCGGTTCAACCAGCTGTGGATCACCCCGTCGCCAGGGCGCAGGGCCACGCCGCCACGGTTGGAGATGAAGGCTGGCAGTTCGCGATGGGTCTTCACGTCCACAGGCTTGGGATAAGCGGCTGTGTGGCAGAAAGATTGCATCACCAAGTCGGCAGAGAAGCCGAGGCAAGCCAGGTCTTTCAGCTCGTCGCGGGTCATCGGGCCGGTGGTGTCTTGCGAACCCACAGTGGTCATGCGGGGCTCGCAGTAGGTGCCGGGGCGCACGCCTTGGCCTTCGGGCAAACCAACCGCACGGCCCACCATCTTTTGCGCCAGCGTAAAGCCAGCATTGGTAGCGGCAGGGGCTGTGGGCAGACGGAACACGGTCGATGCGGGCAGACCCAAGAATTCACGGGCCTTGGCAGTCAACGAGCGGCCAATGATCAGGTTGATACGGCCACCAGCGCGCACTTCGTCAAACAGCACGTCGCTCTTGAGTTGGAACTCAGCGACGGTTTCGCCGTTCTTGGTGATCTTGCCGTCATAGGGCAGCACGTCGATGACGTCGCCCATTTCCAGCTTGGACACGTCCACTTCGATGGGCAGCGAACCCGAGTCTTCTTGGGTGTTAAAGAAGATAGGTGCGATCTTGCCACCCAGCGTCACACCACCAAAGCGCTTGTTAGGCACGAATGGGATGTCTTGGCCAGTGGCCCAGACGATGGAGTTAGTTGCCGACTTGCGCGACGAGCCCGTACCGACCACGTCACCCACATAAGCCACCAGATGCCCCTTTTTCTTCAGGTCTTCGATGAACTGAATGGGGCCGCGTTTGCCGTCTTCTTCGGGCTTGAAGGCCGCGTCAGGACGGGTGTTCTTGAGCATCGCCAGATAGTGCAGCGGGATGTCTGGACGGCTCCAGGCATCGGGTGCGGGCGACAGGTCGTCGGTATTGGTTTCACCGGGCACCTTAAACACGGTGACAGTGATTTTCTTTTCTACTTCAGGGCGCGATGTGAACCACTCGGCATTCGCCCAGCTTTCCATCACTTCCTTGGCCTTGGCGTTACCGGCCTTAGCCTTGTCTGCCACGTCGTTGAAGAAGTCAAACATCAGCAATGTCTTCTTCAGTGCATCGGCAGCCACAGAAGCCACCTCAGCATCATCCAGCAGCTCGATCAGAGGATGCACGTTGTAGCCACCAACCATGGTTCCCAGCAACTGCGTTGCCTTGGCCTTGGAGATCAGACCCACTTTAAGATCGCCGTGCGCAACAGCAGCCAAAAAAGATGCCTTGACCTTGGCGGCATCGTCTACCCCCGGAGGCACACGGTGGGTCAGCAAATCCAGCAGGAATTCTTCTTCACCACCAGGAGGAGTCTTGATCAGTTCGATCAGTTCAGCGGTTTGCTTGGCGTCCAGCGCCAAAGGGGGGATGCCCAGTGCGGCGCGCTCGGCCACATGGTCACGGTAGGCTTTCAACATGGTTCTCTCTCCATTGGTTTTCTAAGAGTGGGGCAGCGTTTTACAGCGCTTTGGCTCCTGAAGTTACTTTCCAGGAGCATCCAGCAAGCTGGGTGGTGGGCTTTTTTTGATGGCCTCTGCCACCTGAAGTTGTTCGGGGCTCATGCATTCATCCGCAAGACGTTTACCTTGCTTTTGGTTCATCAGCATGGATTTATTGGCAATTTGCAACCAGACAGCGCCAGATTTCTGGTCTTCCAAACGCACGACACCAGTGCTTGTGCCCACAGGAGCCATATGGAAGTTAAAGCCATTACCGCTGACCAAAAAGTGGCCTGCGTTGCTGCCATCTTTGGTCACGCTGACGTGCTGGCCCAGTTCACATGCGATACGGCCTGTGTGCACTCGATCGGCCAAAGCAAGCTCGTCAGCGTTCAGCAAACGGGGTGCCAGCACTGCCGCTGCGGCAGCACCTGTGGCGACCGTAGCGGCAGCCGCTTTTTTGCGGGGTGCAGCCGTTGTTTTGTTAACGGATGTGGTCGCTTTTTTCGTTGTAGTTGCAGCTTTGGTTGCAGCAGGCTTGGTGGTGGTCTGCGCCTGCGCAGTAGTTACCAAAGCGAATGCAGGAGCAATCAGCAAAACGGAGGCAATCAGTTGTTTCATGCGAACTCCAGCGGGAATAAAAAGTAATTTGTTTAACATGTGCTGCACACTCATACAGCACTCCTATCCAACCATTGTCGCGCTTGTTCTGGCAAAGTCATGCCAGTGCGCTGTGCACGCTCGAGCAACTGCCAGTAATAACGGTAACTGGCCCGATCGTGCAGTACACCGTGATAGCTGATAGGCGCCCAATCTTCCTGAGCGGCGGCAAGCAAAATATCGTTGGCCTCTTGGACTTCTTGGACTGCTGGCGCAAATGCCGCCAAGATGGGGCGTATTTGGGCAGGATGAATGCTCCACATCCTGGTGTACCCAAGTTCACGATTAGCCTTAGTCGCCGCTGCCTGCAGCGCTTCGGTATTTTGAAATTCAGTCACCACACAGTGCGACGGCACCTTGCCGTGCGCATGGCATGCTGCCGCGATCTCTAGCTTTGCACGCACCACCAATGGGTGTGCAAACTGGCCTTGTACTCCCATCGCGGCGCTTGGAATGGCGCCCGCGTGCGCAGACACGTAGTCCATCAGACCAAAAGACAAGCTTTGCACACGCGGATGCGCTGCAATCTCAAAAGCCTGCTCTACCGCAGCAGGAGACTCAATCAGCGCATGCACAGGAACATGCGCAGCTGATGCGCGCTCCAGTGCACGCACGGCTTGCAAGATGTCATCCACGGACTCCACTTTGGGCAGCATGATGTGCGAGAGCTTGTGCCCAGCCTCTCCGGCAATGATGGCGATATCCTCTTCAAACGCAGCATGATCTACCGCATGCACACGAGCAGCCACCCGGCAGCCATCTGGGGATGCCTTCAGCAAGCTGGCAACAAGCTGGGCATGTGCTTTTTCTTGTCCAACTGCAGCACCATCTTCGCAATCTAAAGTGACGTCAAAAACACAAGCCCCGAACTCTTGCAGCATCTGCTGCTGCAACTCAAGGCTTTTGCGCATACGAACTTCCACACCGCTGTAATGATCACAAACGGGCAGCAAGTTGGCAGCAGCTTGTGCGCCCAACAAGATCTCGCGGGGATGGGTTCTGGTACGCATGAGTGAAAAAATAAACAGAGCGCACTTCGCATGGCAGCACAGAGCCCGCCCGTGCTGTTGTTTGAAGAAACACCTTTTGCTCAACCAGCCGCTAGCATGTTGTGCAAAAGATTTCTCTTGCTTGACACCCATGGCCCTTTGCAGCGCCATGGGGAAATCACACAGAGGTGATGGTTGTGCTTACAGCAGGTGCTTCACACCGTCTTGCTCACCTTGCAGTTCAGCCAAGGTCTTGTTGATGCACTCTTGCGAGAATGCGTCAATTTCCAGACCTTCCACAATCTTGTATTCGCCGTCAGGCGTAGTGGTCACAGGGAAGCCGAACACGATGCCAGCAGGAATGCCGTACTCGCCGTTCGAGGGCACGCCCATCGTCACCCATTCGCCGTTAGAGCCCAAGGCCCAGTCACGCATGTGATCGATGGCAGCGTTGGCAGCCGAAGCGGCAGACGACAGACCGCGTGCATTAATGATGGCCGCGCCGCGCTTGCCCACGGTGGGCAAGAACACGTCTTTGTTCCACTCTTGGTCGTTGATCATTTCCTTGACCGACTTGCCGTTCACAGTGGCGAAACGGTAGTCCGCGTACATGGTGGGAGAGTGGTTGCCCCACACGGTCAGCTTCTTGATGTCGCCAACCTTGAAACCAGCCTTGGCAGCCAGTTGCGACGCCGCGCGGTTGTGGTCCAGACGCAGCATGGCAGTGAAGTTTTTCGCTGGCAGATCAGGCGCGGACTTCATGGCGATGTAAGCGTTGGTGTTGGCGGGATTACCCACCACCAGCACCTTCACGTTGCGCGAGGCCACGGCGTTCAATGCCTTACCTTGGGCTGTGAAAATTTGTGCGTTAGCAGCCAACAAGTCAGCGCGCTCCATACCGGGGCCACGAGGACGTGCACCCACCAGCAAGGCGTAATCCGTGTCCTTGAAGGCTTGCAGAGGGTCGCTATGCGCTTCGATACCCGCAACCAGAGGGAAGGCACAGTCTTCCAGCTCCATAATGACGCCCTTCAGCGCGTTCTGAGCCTTCTCGTCAGGAATTTCGAGCAGTTGCAGAATAACGGGCTGATCTTTGCCCAGCATTTCGCCGGATGCGATACGGAACAACAGGGCGTAACCAATTTGACCTGCGGCGCCGGTGACGGCAACTCGGACGGGCTTCTTGCTCATGGTGAAAACTCCAGATTTCGGAAATAAACAGTTGTCGGCGCACTGTTGCTCCAGCATCTGTAACCAGTAGCCCGTGCTCCGTAAACAGGCACGAAGTGTACTCTTGATTTTGTCTTCCAGTCAATTTGTCTTATGTCTTATATAAGATATGATCTCGACCGAGCTCCAACAGAACAAACAGGCTCAAAATTCGCATCCGGAGGCCTTGAACTCTCGAACACCCTTATGTCCTCATCGCAACCCCCTTCATCCGACAGTGCTTTTGGCAGCAACACCGCTTCTTCTGCACTGACTCCCGCTTTCAGCCCGCTGTACCAACAGATTAAAGGCTTGATTCTTCAAAGCCTGCAGGCTGGCGAATGGCGCCCCGGAGAGTTGATCCCCAGCGAAATGGAGCTAGCCGCCCGCTTCAAAGTCAGTCAAGGCACTGTGCGCAAGGCGATTGATGAGCTGGCAGCTGAAAATTTGGTCATGCGCCGCCAAGGCAAAGGCACATTTGTGGCCACCCACTCAGCACAGCAGGTGCAATATCGCTTCCTGAAGCTGCATCCCGATGTCGGCGATCTGGAAGGCGAAGGCCGAGCTCAGCGCACCATCTTGGAATGCAAACGTCTGCGCGCACCTGCAGAAATCGCACGCCTGCTCGCATTACGCAGCGGAGACACCGTAGTTCAAGTGCGACGCGTTTTGGCTTTTAGTGGTATCCCGACTATTTTGGAAGACATTTGGCTCCCTGGACAGGCTTTCAAAGGCCTGACAGTCGAACAAATGGCCAGCTACAAAGGCCCCACTTATGCCATGTTTGAAGGAGACTTCGGCGTGCGCATGGTGCGGGCGGATGAAAAATTGCGCGCCGTACTTCCCGACCCAGCGCAAGCGGAGCTACTGAACGTATCGCCCCAGACACCACTACTGAGTGTCGAACGTCTTGCTTATACCTACAACGATATTCCCATGGAGTTACGACGCGGTATCTACAGAACTGACACACATCACTACAAGAACGCCTTGAGCTAATCATCAGAGTTACAAGGCGATAAAAGGAAACAATCGCGCAGCCACCAAGCAACCGCTGCGTGGGTGCAATAGAATTTTAAATCTTTTGCTCCGCGCGATTACCACGCAGTTACATCCACGAAAGCACCCCCGCCATGACAGAGCTTGAAAAAAAGAAGCGGCCTGAGTTCCGCAACATCAATGTTTTAGAAGGATTGCCACACAAACTGCCCGTTGGTGGTTATGTATCCATTCTTCACCGTATCAGCGGGATGCTGATGTTTGTCCTGTTGCCATTCGTAATCTGGATGCTGGACGCCTCCTTGTCTTCCGAATTTTCCTTCGCGAAGTTCAAGTCGGCCTTTACGGAAGGTTGCGGCTTCATCCCTGGCTGGTTCATTACTTTGGTTGCGTTGGCCATTATCTGGGCTTACCTGCACCATCTGATGGCGGGTTTACGCCACCTGTTCATGGATATGAACCACAACCTGGTCAGTAAATCCTTCGCCAAGTCTTCTGCCATCACCGTACTGACCTTGAGCATCGGCTTGACCGTGATCTTGGGCGCCAAGCTGTTTGGTCTGTACTAAGCATTAGAGGAATAAATCATGTCAGTAAATTACGGCTCCAAGCGCACCGTCGTTGGCGGTCACTACGGTCTGCGTGACTGGTTGGTGCAGCGTGTTACAGCAATCTTGATGGTGATTTTCACCGCTGTTGTTTTGACACAAGTGATCTTCGCGCAAGGCGAAATTGGTTACGAACTGTGGGCAGGCATTTTTGCCGCCCAGTGGATGAAATTTCTCACCTTCGCTGTGATCGTTGCCATGATCTGGCACGTCTGGGTGGGTGTACGTAACGTCTGGATGGACTATGCCAAGTCTGTGGCCCTGCGCCTGACTTTGCACGTGGTGTCCCTGATCTGGCTGGTCGGCTGCACTGGCTGGGCTTTGCAGGTTCTGTGGCGTTTGTGATCGGCGTTAGACCGCCTCCACGATTGAAAGTTAAGAATGAGCTATACCAAAGCAAATATCACCAAGCGCAAGTTTGACGTCGTTATCGTCGGCGCTGGCGGCTCCGGTCTGCGTGCTGCCCTTGAACTGTCACGCGCAGGTTTGAGCGTTGCCTCCTTGTCCAAGGTTTTCCCTACGCGCTCGCACACCGTGGCAGCCCAGGGTGGCGTGTCCGCATCGCTGGGCAATATGTCCGACGACAACTGGCACTATCACTTCTACGACACCATCAAGGGTGGCGACTGGCTGTCTGACCAAGACGCTGTGGAATTCATGTGCCGCGAAGCTCCCAAAGTGGTTGTGGAACTGGAGCACTTCGGCATGCCGTTTGACCGTAACGCCGACGGCACCATCTACCAGCGCCCCTTCGGCGGCCACACTGCCAACTACGGTGAAAAGCCCGTACAACGCGCCTGTGCCGCTGCTGACCGCACTGGCCACGCCATGCTGCACACGCTGTACCAGCAAAACGTCGCTTCCAAGACCAACTTCTTCGTGGAGTGGATGGCGCTGGACCTGATCCGCAACCAACAAGGTGACGTCGTTGGCGTCACCGCGCTGGAGCTGGAAACCGGTGATCTGTATGAGCTGCACGCCAAGGCCGTGCTGCTGGCCACGGGTGGTGCAGGCCGCATCTTTGCTGCTTCGACCAACGCCTTCATCAACACCGGTGATGGCCTGGGCATGGCTGCCCGTGCAGGCATTCCTTTGCAAGACTTGGAGTTCTGGCAGTTCCACCCCACTGGCGTAGCCGGCGCTGGCGTGCTGCTGACTGAAGGCTGCCGCGGCGAAGGCGCGATTTTGCTCAATAGCGAAGGCGAGCGCTTCATGGAGCGCTATGCACCTACGCTCAAGGACTTGGCACCTCGTGACTTCGTGTCGCGCTCGATGGACCAGGAAATCAAGGAAGGTCGTGGCTGTGGTCCTAACAAGGACTACATCCTGATGAAGTTGGACCATCTGGGTGCAGACACCATCCGCAAGCGTCTGCCTTCTGTGGAAGAAATTGGTCACAACTTCGCCAACGTGGACATCACCAAGGAACCTATTCCTGTGGTGCCTACCATCCACTACCAGATGGGTGGTATCCCCACCAACATCCACGGCCAAGTGGTCACTTGGGACGGTGAAAAGAACAACGTGGTCAACGGTTTGTACGCAGTGGGCGAGTGCGCGGCGGTTTCCGTGCACGGTGCCAACCGTCTGGGTACCAACTCGTTGCTGGACCTGCTGGTCTTCGGCAAGTCTGCCGGCAAGCACATCGTGAAGTTTGTGGGCGGCTACGGCGAATACCAAGACATGCCCGCTGACGCAGCGGATCGCACGCTGGAGCGCCTTAACCAGCTGGACAACTCCACCGAAGGCACTTACGCCCAGGACTTGGCGGGCGACATCCGCTCCACCATGCAGCAACACGCTGGTGTGTTCCGTACGCAAAAGGGTATGGACGAAGGCGTGGTCAAGGTCAACGCGCTGCGCGAGCGTGTGGGTTCGGTCACGCTGAAGGACAAGTCCAAGGTGTGGAATACCGCCCGCATGGAAGCCCTGGAAGTGGACAACCTGATCGAAGTAGCCCAAGCCACCATGACTTCGGCAGCTGCGCGCAAGGAATGCCGTGGCGCACACACCGTGTACGACTACGAGCATCCTGCCGATCACGCTGAATTCCCGCTGGGCCGCAATGACAAGGAATGGCTCAAGCACACGCTGTGGCACAGCGCCACCAACAGCTTGACCTACAAGCCCGTGAACATGAAGCCGCTGACCGTGGAAAGCATTCCACCCAAGGTTCGTACGTTCTAACCCAGCAGCCCACGAGAGAAGATTACTATGAAGCGCACATTCAAAATCTATCGCTACGATCCGGACAAAGACGCCAAGCCCTACATGCAGACTGTGGAAGTAGAGCTGGATGGCCACGAGCGCATGTTGCTGGACGCCCTGGTCAAGCTCAAGGCCATGGATCCTTCCATCGCGTTCCGTCGCTCGTGTCGCGAAGGTGTTTGTGGCTCTGACGCCATGAACATCAACGGCAAGAACGGTTTGGCATGCTTGACCAACATGAACACCCTGCAAGGTGACATCGTGTTGAAGCCCCTGCCTGGCCTGCCAGTCATCCGCGACTTGATCGTGGACATGACCCAGTTCTTCAAGCAATACCACTCGATCAAGCCTTATCTGCAAAGCGATATCTACGCTACAGAAAACAAGGAGCGCCTGCAGTCGCCCGAAGAGCGTGAAGAGCTCAACGGCCTGTACGAGTGCATCTTGTGTGCCAGCTGCTCGACCAGCTGCCCCTCGTTCTGGTGGAATCCAGACAAGTTCGTGGGCCCTGCTGGCTTGTTGCAGGCTTACCGCTTCATTGCGGACAGCCGCGACACCGCCACCAGCGAGCGTCTGGACAACCTGCAAGACCCCTACCGCTTGTTCCGTTGCCACACCATCATGAACTGCGTGGATGTGTGCCCCAAGCACCTGAACCCCACGAAGGCGATTGGCAAGATCAAGGAGCTGATGGTGCGCCGCGCCGTCTAATCCATGAGCGAGCTGGACACCCTCCTCGAAGAGAAAGAACGCGACTTGCTACGGTGGCGCAGCCGCCGTGGCTTGGTCGAAAACGATCTCTATATCGAGAACTTTTTTGCCTGCTATGGCAACCAATTGACGCGGAGACACGCAATTGGTTTGTCTGCCTTGATGGACTTGGCAGACAACGATCTGATGGACCTTTTCCTGCGCCGTAAGGAGCTGGAAGGGGCCTTAGACACCCCTGAAGTTAGAGAAGTGCTGCAAATGGTGCGCAAGCCCGTTTGAGACGCACACCTTAAAAAAAGGCCCGCCAGGCAGGCTGGCGGGCCGATCAGAGAAGGAAGTTGGAAATGAAACTCGCTGACAACAAAGCAACCCTGTCATTCAGCAACGGCGCACCTAGCGTTGAACTGCCCGTTTACCAAGGCAATATCGGCCCCGATGTCATCGACATCCGCAAGCTGTACGGCCAAACGGGCATGTTCACCTATGACCCAGGCTTCCTCTCTACAGCGGCTTGCCAGTCTGCCATCACGTACATCGACGGCGACAAGGGCGAGTTGCTGTACCGCGGCTACCCCATTGAACAACTGGCCAAGAACTGCAATTTCCTGGAAACCTGCTACCTGCTGCTGTACGGTGAGCTGCCTAACGAAGCCGAGAAGGCCAAGTTTGAAGAGACAGTGACCCAGCACACCATGGTGAACGAGCAGATGCAGTTCTTCCTGCGTGGCTTCCGCCGTGACGCACACCCCATGGCCGTGCTGACTGGCCTGGTGGGCGGCATGTCGGCCTTCTACCACGACAGCACTGACATCACCAACCCTGAGCACCGCAACATTGCCGCGATCCGTTTGATCGCCAAGATGCCTACGCTGGTGGCCATGGCTTACAAGTACGGCATCGGTCAGCCTTACATGTACCCCAAGAACGATCTGTCGTACGCAGGCAACTTCATGCGCATGATGTTCGGCAACCCTTGCGAAGAGTACAAGGTCAACCCCGTGGTGGAACGTGCGCTCGACCGCATCTTCATCCTGCACGCTGACCACGAGCAAAACGCTTCGACTTCCACCGTGCGTCTGTGCGGCTCGTCGGGCACCAACCCCTTCGCGGCCATTTCCGCTGGCGTAGCTTGCCTGTGGGGCCCTGCCCACGGCGGCGCCAACGAAGCTTGCCTGAACATGCTGGAGAACATCCAGGCCAACGGCGGCATCGCCAAGGTCGGTGAGTTCATGGAGCAAGTCAAGGACAAGAACAGCGGCGTGAAGCTGATGGGCTTTGGCCACCGCGTGTACAAGAACTACGACCCCCGCGCCAAGCTCATGCAAGAGACTTGCAACGAAATCTTGTCCGAGTTAGGTCTGGAAAACGATCCGCTGTTCGCGCTGGCCAAGAAGCTGGAAAAAATTGCCCTGGAAGACGACTACTTCGTGCAGCGCAAGCTCTACCCCAACGTGGACTTCTACTCCGGCATCGTGCAGCGCGCCATTGGCATTCCAGTGAACCTGTTCACCGGCATCTTTGCGCTGGCACGCACCGTGGGCTGGATCGCTCAGCTGAACGAGCAAATGGGTGACCCCGAGTACAAGATCGGCCGCCCTCGCCAGCTGTTCACCGGCTCTGTCGCTCGCGACGTCAAGCCTATCGGCCAGCGTTAATCGCACCGGCTGCCCTTGTGGCAGCTTGGCTCTAGCGCTCGAACCCGCATGCTGCAAAGCCTGCGGGTTTTGTTTTGATAGCTACCAGCGCTTACCAAACAATGTTTCCCGATAGATTTATGCTTTAAATCTATGAATAACTAGCGCTAACAGCTCCTGTTTTTAATAGCCAAACCCGCACTAACGCCCACGCGTTGTTCACGCACTGAACCGCCCCGGGTTTTGAG
>NZ_DLTI01000004.1:0-517 GCF_002501455.1 Comamonas sp. UBA7840
CCGATCTCGCTGCGCTGGGCGCCAGGGCCGGGCTTGGGGAGCGGGCCGCCGCAGGTGCAACGGCAGGCGCAGCTACGGCCGGCCGGGGGGAGCCGTGAATCACCGGGCGCTGGGTGACCAACGCCGGAGATTGCAGTGGTTGCGCGCTGCCGCCTTGCAAACGGAAGATGGACACGGCATGCACCAGCTCATCAGCTTGCTTGCGCAGGCCCTCGGTTGCGCCCGCCATTTCTTCCACCAACGCAGCATTTTTCTGCGTGGTTTGGTCCATGTGCGTGACCGCCTCGGCCACCTGCGCCACGCCGTTGCTTTGCTCACCGCTGGCATGGCTGATGTCGCTGATCAGCTGGGTAACTTTGCGGATTTCAGCAATGGCCTGCTCCATGGTCTCACCCGCATGGGCCGCCTGGATATTGCCTTCATGGATTTCAGCCACGCTGGTGCTGATGAGCTGCTTGATCTCTTTGGCCGCGTCGGCACTGCGGCCTGCCAGGGCACGCACTTCCCCTGCCACCAC
>NZ_DLTI01000004.1:646-151360 GCF_002501455.1 Comamonas sp. UBA7840
CAGGATGTTGGTCTGGAAGGCAATGCCATCAATCACACCGATGATGTCGGCAATCTTTTTGCTGCTGGTGTCGATGCCCTGCATGGTTTGCACCACTTTGCGCACGGCTTCCCCACCTTCGGTGACCACGCGCTGCGCTTCACGGGTGAGCTTGTCGGCCGATTGCGCATGCTCGGCGTTGTGGGCCACCGTAGAGCCCAGCTCTTCCATGGCGGCGGCCGTTTCCTCCAGCGCGCTGGCTTCGCTTTCGGTGCGGGTGGCCAGATCCATATTGGACTGGGCAATTTCCGCACTGGCCATGGCCACGCTGTGCGCCTGTTCATTCACGGCACGCACCACGCGCGTCAGCCCGGTGTTGGTGTTGTTCATGGCATCGAGCAGGTGCCCGATTTCATCGCTGCGTGTGCTGGGGATGCGCACGGTGAGGTCGCCTTCGGCTATGGCGTCCGCCATGCGGCTGGCTTCATTCAGGGGGCGCACGATCATGCGGCGAATCAGCCAGAACCAGACCGCTGCCAGCACCAGCACCGCCATCAAGCCCATCACCGCAAACTTGATGATGAGGCTACGGGTCTCGGCAATGAATTCATCGGTATACGCGCTGGAAGACACCACCCAGTTCCAGGGGGCGTAGTGGCCAAACACGGCCAGCTTTTCGCGCGCCTTGGTTTCGCCGGGATTCATCCACGGGTAGGTGATGGCGCCTTGGTTTCGCCGGGATTCATCCACGGGTAGGTGATGGCGCCTTGCTTTCGCTCCAGCATGTCACGGATAAACAAGGTGCCGTTGCTGTCTTTGGAATCACTGATGTTGCTGCCTTCTTGCGCAGGGTGCACCACCAGTTCGCCACGCTGGGGGCCATCTTCCGCCCGCAGCACGTAGTAGTAGCCGGTGTCGCCCACTTTCAGCGCCCGCACCGACGCTTTGAGGTGGTTGAGCAGCTCCGAAAAGTCCTGCCCCACAAAGGCAATGCCCACTGTTTTGCCTGCAGCATCTTTCAGCGGGCGGTAATGCGTCATGTACTGGCGCCCAAATAGCTGGGCTAGGCCCATATAGCTCTGCCTGCCTGCACGGCAGCATACGCGGGGTGGCTGCGCTCCAGCACGGTGCCCACCGCCGCTTCGCCCTTGTCATTTTTCAAGGTGGTGGCAATGCGCACAAAGTCTGCGTTGCTTTGGGCGGCAAAAATGGTGGCCACCGCCCCGGTGCTGCGCGTAAACGCGGGCAGGCGCGTGGCATCGCGATTGAGCGGCTCTCCGTTGAGGCTCAGCAGTGGCTCGGCACCTGCTTGCTCCAGGCTGAATGTGCCCTGCAGGTGGTGGGCCAAGCTATCCGCCAGGAACTGGGTGCGCTGGCGCAGATCTTTGTCGCTCGACTCAATGAAGCGCAGCAGCATTTGAACGCCTTGCTGCATCTCACCATGCATTTTGGTTTGCAGGGATTGGCTCACACCCCACGCGATCGCCAGCACCAACACCCCAAAAATAGAAGCCACCCAGACAAAATTGGTGATCGCCAGCTTGGCGCCCAGGCCTTGGCGCCGCCAAAAACGTTGGCCGATGTGCATTGAAAAGTCTCCTGTACGGCCCCTGTGGGCCACTATTTTTTTATCTGGCTGTGCGCCCGGGCAGGTGTCATCACAACACGTGGCAGCATGGATCTGCGCCTTCTACCTGCCTGTCTGACAGGGGCCCCAAGAAGCAGGCTGCAGCGTAGCGATATGGCATCAGAAAAGATTGACACACATCAAGTGGTAACTAAGTGTTGCAACGATTTTCTGCTTCCAGTGCCCCTCACTGTGCGATGGGGCCATTCACGGGGGCAGCAGGCGAACGCTGCGTAGCATCGCTGAGCGCGGACTCGTCATGCGGGATGTAAGAAAAAGGGGGAGCGTGCCAATCTATACAACGCTAGGCAGCGGCTCGCTGTGCCCGGCTTCTTCTTTGGACTGGTACAGCGCCACATCGGCACGGTGCAGCGCCGTATCGAGGGAGTCCATTTCATGCACCTGCGCCAGCCCAAAGCTGGCGCGACAGTTATCCAGCGATGCAAAGCGGGGCAGCCCTGCTTGGATACGTTGTACCAAGGCCTGCGCCTGTGTCATATCCAGATCGCGCAGGGCCAAGGCGAATTCCTGCGACCCGATACGGGCGACGAAATCGCCCTCTCGCACAGAGCGCAGCAGCAACTGTGCAAAGCATTGCAGTGCGAGCGCAGAACACGCCCCCATTGCATAGCGCGGGTGGTTTTTGCCTTTGAGCTCACACAGAACCACCACCGTAATCCGGCTGGCTGCAGGCAATGCACCGCAGACCACATCCAGGCCTGAACGGTTGAGCAAGTTGGTCACTACATCACGGTAGCCCGAGTTCCGGGGTTTGGACGCGCCATCTTGCCAGGCACACCATGCCATGGTGACGCTGCACAGGGCGGCGAGCAGGAGCGCTGCATCTGTGAAAACGGAGGGTGACAGCAGCAGCGGGCCCAGTAGCACCCAAGCGGTGAAGCCACTGTAGAGGCACCGCAACCATTGATCCAGCTGATGGCGCACGGCCCCGCGCCATGCCAAGGGCAAGGCATAGGCCAACACCAATCCCATGGCCATGCTGCCTGCCACCCCGCGTATGGGTGCGGGCAACACGCTAGAAACACCCATCCAAGTGGCCGCCAGCACGCAGCCAGCACTGATCAAGACGACGTAGACATTCACCGACTGCCCGTAGTGGGCCAGCATGGCCTGCGCGAGGGCCCATGCCGCGCCCCACAGCATCCACACCACAATCACCTGCAAAGACCACGGCGCTGGTGCTTGGTGTGCCAACGCGTAAGCCAAAGCGAGCAGCAGCATACCCAGGGCCTGCCAGAGCAGATAGCGGTACGCACGTCGCTGCAACCAGACCACCAGGAGGCCAGCCGCCAGCACCCCGCCAAACAAAGGCATGCTCAGCAATTCCAAAGTGGTTGGTAGCAATTTCATGCAGAAATTCCAGAGCGCAAGGGGTCAGGCATACAACAACTTGTATTTCAAATTTTTGTTACACAAGGGTATGACAAACAGGCCGATATGTGCGACAGACAATCACGCAAGTTGCACCCATCAAACAGGTTTTAACAATTGAACACCTGATTCGTCCACCTCACACAAAAAACTGCGGATGGGCGGTCTTCAAGCACACATGACACGCAAGGCGTGCGGAACTGGCTCTGTATGAGCCATGAAGCATTTGCACCCGCATGCAGGCAGAGACTGCTGTTCAGGCACCATGTACGAGGCCACAATTTAGTCTGCATGTAATGGCCCTGCAGTACCCGTCGACTGTTTGCCGCGCGTTGGGGGGCGGGCGATGAAGCGCAAGGCAATATGTATCCTGCCTTGACAGATGCAGATACCAATCCATGGATCTAGCGACCGGAAAGAAGCCCTTGGCCTGTGCTGCCGATCATCGAAACACGTGATGCAGCACATGCGCTGGCGGTAGCCCATCCCACAGGGTTTGGCCTTTACTCCACATCTATGCCCACAACCCGGAGCGCGTCGTACGCTTTGCGCGTGGCATCAAGATCGCTATGGCACATATCAACACCATGTCTACCGCCAATCAGCGCAACACCTCTTTGGGAAGAGAGAAACTCTGGACTGAGCCCCATTAATAGCAGCTAGATTTTGGAAGCGCTCACGCGTACGTGCTGGATCACTGTGCAAGAACCAGACCATAACCCTTGCCCCCTGTACGTCGCCGCACAGGTGCACAACACCTCTTGTGCCGTTACACAAGCCATGCCACATTCATGACTAGCGCTTTGTCTACGTCTTTTGAGGAGTTCTGCCATGACAACACCTATGCCGATCAATTTGGACAAGCTGCGCAATGCCGTGCAAAAGTTCGGAGCGATGAGTTTTACGACCTCTCAGATCGCCGCCGATTACCATCAGGGCGAAAGCTCCATCACCGATCAGGATGCGCTGCAATTTGACAGCTTGCTGCACCGTCACGCCGCGTTGCTGGGGATTGCGGCCCAGCCCTCCAGCGCAGGAGGCGATACCGTGTGGCAAGCGCTCTGAGCGCACCGCCAAGCCTGAAAGCAAAAAAGCACGCTTCATCAGCGTGCTTTTTTTCTAGCCCCGATCTTTAAGACTTCAAGACGACGAATCTGCCGCTGAAACGCTGGGTTGCTGCGACTTCCACAGAGGTAACAGCCGCTGCAGATCCGCATCAAAACGCTTGTGAATGCGCTGCACCTCATCCGCCTGCGCAGCGAGCAATGCACGCTGCTCTTGCTGGGCTTTCTCCACATCCTGCAATGCGCTCTTCAAGCGCGCCGGCGTCTTGCTGGGGTCTTGTTGATAGAACTGCAACTCTTGATCCAACTGTTGCCTCTCTTTGTCCAGCTCTTGCAGACGTTTACGGGCCAAAGCTTGCATCTCGTCCATCTGCAATACCGCATCACGGCGGGCCGCATCGTGCAAGGATCGCTCGGGGTAACGCGCGAGCAACACCGCATCGCGCCGCCGCTGCTCTTGCAGGCGCTGTAGTTGCAACTGCTCATTACGCCGCTGCTCTAAACGCTGTGCCATTTCCGCCTCAGTAAGAGCTGGCCCCAGGCGGCCACGCTCTACCCCTGATGGACTCAGTACACGCTGCTCCCGATCCGCACATTGGGGAATGGGACGATCGGCCGTAATGCGATGGCCGGAGGCATCGATACAGCTGTAAATGCCACTCTTGCCCGATGGCTGCGCCATCACCGATGCGGTTAATGCAATGCTGCCCAGGACAACAAACCCTACATGGAATGCCAACCGCATACGGTGATCTTTATTTAATCGTTCACTCCATAGCGCTGGCGGTAGGCCAACACCCGTTCATGGTGCTGTGCCGCTTCGCCATCGCCCCCCCGTGACCCCAAATAGGCCAGCAGGTCGGACAACGTGGAAATTGCACACACCTGCAAACCCAGTTGATTGCGCACGTATTGCACGGCGCTGTGGTCTACATCTTTGCCATTCTCTGTGGCTTTCTCTTGGCGGTCTAGTGCAATAGCCACAGCATGTGGCGTAGCCCCCGCAGCTTGAATCAACGCAATCGATTCACGCGCAGCGGTGCCTGCACTCATCACATCGTCAATAATGAGCACTCGCCCTTTGATGGGTGCGCCCACCAAGGTGCCGCCTTCTCCATGGTCTTTCGCCTCTTTGCGGTTGTACGCAAACGGAACGTTCTTGCCCATGCGCGCCAGTTCCACAGCGACCGTCGCCGCCAACGGGATGCCTTTGTAGGCGGGCCCGAAGACCATATCAAACTCCATACCGCTGGCCACAATAGCTTTTGCATAGAATTCGGCCAACCGGGCCATCTTGGCACCGTCGTCGAACAAGCCAGCGTTAAAGAAGTACGGGCTCATGCGCCCTGCCTTGGTCTTGAATTCACCGAAGCGCAGCACCCCTGCGTCTACGGCAAACTGCACAAACTCTTGCGCCAATAAATCGTTCTGTTTTTGTTGCGCGCCACTGATAGACATGGATTCTTCCCTTTTTAAATTGACCAGCCTCAACCTCAACGGCATCCGCTCTGCCGCATCCAAAGGTGTGGAGGAATGGATTGCGGCGACCGGCCCGGATTGTATTTGTGTGCAAGAGGTCAAGGCGCAAGCTGCGGATATTGCAGGAAAGTTTGACACCTTGGCGGGCATGCCCGGCGTTTTCCATTTTGCGCAAAAGAAGGGCTACTCCGGTGTAGGCATTTACAGCCGCCATGAGCCCAGCGATGTCATCGTGGGCTTTGACCCGGAAGAATTCGATGCGGAAGGCCGCTATGTAGAAGCGCGTTTTGATACACCGACCCGCAAGTTCTCCATCATCAGCAGCTACTTTCCCAGTGGCTCATCCGGCGAAGAACGTCAAAGTGCGAAATTTCGCTTTTTGGCCAAGATGCACACGCACTTAATGCAGCTGAAAGCTGAGCGTGAATTTGTGCTATGCGGTGATATCAATATCGCTCACCGCAAAGAAGATTTGAAAAACTGGCGCGGTAACCAAAAAAACAGCGGCTTTACCCCTGAGGAGCGCGCATGGATGGACATGCTGCTGGCCGAAACCGACACCGGCGGCATCAAGGACGTCTATCGTTGCTTGCAACCCGACACCACCGACGCCTGCTACACGTGGTGGAGCAACCGCGGACAAGCGTATGCCAACAACGTAGGGTGGCGCTTGGACTATCACTTGGCCACACCCGCCATCGCTGCGCTAGCCCGTTCTGAATCCATCTACAAAGGCGAGAAGTTTTCAGACCATGCGCCAGTGACGCTGGAATATGAGATGAGGTTGTAAACCAAAGAAGCCAAGTGCATGAACTTGGCTTTTTGCTTTTTAGGACTTGTCGCTCTTGCGCTCTATCTGCTGGATGCCTGCCCAAAACACCACTAGCCCGAAAAGATAGAACATATTACCGCTGTTGTGCGCGAAGAATACCTGCGTCCAGCCATAGCCGAAGTATGCAAGCGGTAGCAAAGATGCTGCCGTGCGCAAACTTAGTGCATCCGCTCTGAAGGCATCATGAACTTGCATCAGGCGTTTTTTCGTTGGCCAAAACAGGCACAGTGGAAGCATGTAAAAAACAAGTAAGCTGAGCAGTCCCAACATCCCCCTTTTAGACCACATGTCTAAAATTTCATTGTGCGCATGGCCCAGCTCTACTACCGAAGGATGGGCTAATCCTTGGGCCACCAAGTCTTTTTTACCCTCCATCACGCCTTCGGTACCCCAACCTTTCCAAGGTTTTTCTGCAATCATTCGGATAACAACGCGCCAATGCTCTAGGCGGTGCCCCACAGAGGTCTCAGCTGCTTGCTGCGGCGAGTGCATGTATTGCTGAACTTCTGCAACTGCCAACGCAATGCGATGTTCAAAATTCTCACTATTGAGCAGCACCGCGCCACCGCCAAGCAGCACAGCCACAAAGCCAGCACCCAGGGCCCAGCGCCCCAACCCATTGCGCAATGCGAGATACAACATGACAAGCAAGAGCAACGGCACAACCACCCATGCGCCACGGGTTCCAGCCAGTAGTGCTGCCGAAACACCACATGCACCAGCTAGCCACATCAACGCTTGCATGAAGCTGTGCTGCTTGCCAAATAGCGCAAAACACCAGCAGGCTAAGCCCATGAAAACGGCAATACCACCAAACTGAATGGAGTTGGTGTATCCCAACGCTGGATTCCACCAACCCACAACTTTGAATTGATAGAACGCCACTCCCAACGCCGCCAGTGCACCAAAAGCCAAGCCCCCTTGAATAGCCTGTCTTGACACCCCCCATACAGCTACGACAGCCAGAGTCAGTGCAGCCAAGGCATATTTCATTCCGTTGTCAGTTTTGGTCCACATCCACCAGCCATCAAATGACAGCCACCACAACAAGCCCATCCATAGCAATAGTCCCACCAGTGCCAATGTGGGGTACTTGATTTTTTGCTGCCACAGCACTTTGCAGCCCAAAATTGCAAACAGCAGCAGCCCAACGCTTCCATACGAGTAGCCTGAAGGAATTGCCAGCGACAATCCGAAGAGTAAAAAGGCACAGGCATCCAGGCCTCTGCCCACAATCTTGTCAAAAGTATTCATACGCGTTTTCTTTTTCCCACCCTTGGAACTATGCCTAGCCTTCCAATCCTATATATCAATCTCGATAAAGATGCTGAGCGTCACCAGCGGATGGAAAGCAATTTTTTAAATCTTGGTCTTAATGCACAGAGACTTTCTGCAACTTGGTGGCCCGATCTCAGCCCCGAAGAGCAAGCGCATCATCATAGAAGTGATTTAACCCAGGCTCAGTACTTCAAGCCGCTGGGCAATGGCGAAAAAGGTTGCTACTGCAGCCACCTAGCAGCCTGCCAAAGGCTGCTAGACAGTGATGCACCATCTTTGATTGTCTTTGAAGATGATGTGCAATTGCTGCCCTCATTGCCAGCTGCATTAGAAGCGATTCAAAAACTCCCTACAGACAGCTGGGATCTGATCAAACTCTATGGAAGAGAAAACGAAAAAATTGCAAGTCGGCAACCGTCAGGCATAGAAGGCCATGAATGGATCACGTACCGCCGCGTCCCTAGCTTTGCAGCGGGCTATGCCATCAGCCGTGCTGGCGCTGAAAAAATACTGCGCACACGCATCCCTTTTGGACGTCCTGTCGATGTGGATATGCGCTTTTGGTTTGAGAATGACCTGCGTATTTTCGGCATTTATCCCTCGGTAATTGCTCTCGATGACACCAGCTTTACAAGCAGTATCTGGGCACAAAAAGAAGGCCGTATGACGCTGTCCCAGCGACTGCGCAAATTGAAAATGAAGCTGCAGCTGACTTGGGGAAACACATGGGCCACTCCCCCTCATGTCAAAGATTTGCTTTGATCTCTTGGGACGAGGCAACGCGAAAACACATAAACCACTGCCCATCAAAAAAACAGCCTCTCAGAACGCTCTGACAGCGCTTTTCTTGGCCGAGGCATAGTTTAAAGCCCTCTGAGTTTCAGGCTCAGGTAAGCTTTCACACGGCCTCTGTCTTTAGCAAACGTTGATAACCTGCCCACATATGCTCTCTGCCATACATGGCAAAAGCGTCATGGCGCGCTTGCAGACCAAGTTTTTCAGCCAGCGCTGGATTTGTCAGCAATTTTTCTAGTGCATTTGCCAAAGCTTGGGCGTCACTTTCTGGCACCAACATGCCGTTAACACCGTCCTCCATCACTTCTTGCACCCCCACAACGCGTGACCCAACGCATGCACAGCCTGCAGCCATTCCTTCCACCAAGGCCAAAGGCATGCCCTCCCAATGGGTGGCCAACACAAAAATCTGTGTTTGTGCCAGGCGCAGCGGCAAATCGCTGACATTGCCCAAAAAGCGCACCTGGGCTTGCAACCCCAACCGTTGCACAAGTTGCTCTGATTTTTTGCGCAAACGGAGGCTTCCACCACCTGCCAGCTCCAGCACAGGCGTTATGCCTCTGGCTTTCAGCACAGCCAACGCGTGGATCAAAGTTGGTTGGTCTTTTTGCTTGGCAAAACGCGAAGCCATCACGATCTTGGCCATTCGTTGCCCCCAAGCGGTCGGCTGCTCGCTCTCAGGGAAGCGCGCTAAATCAATACCATTGGGTATGGCGATACAACGATCCTCGGGGAAACCTCGATCGATCAGGCTGCGCTTGACGCCTTCTGACACCCCTATGCTTGCCTGTGTCCAAGGTGTCAATGCCAATGCTTGCCTGAGACGGCGCACCGTATAGCGCTCCCGGGAGTTGTGCTCCACATGGAAAATATGCGGCACATGCTCCGCCACTGCAGCTCTTCGGCCCCAGATATGGTCGCTAAAGCCGTGTGCAAAAACAACATCGGGCTGCCATGCACGCATGAGTCTGCGCAACTCCCACACCGTCCATGCATGCAGCCAATTGGATACCACACGCACATCCAAGCCTTGAGCGCGAAGCGCCTGCACCTTCTGCGACGTGGTATTGCGCTTTTTACGCAGCACCAAGAGCACATATGCGCCATCTTGCTGTGCAGCCAACGCCAAATCCACGGCAACTTGTGTAGCCCCAGAAAAACCGCCAGTAACAAAGTGCATGATGCGCACTGGACGGCCTAAATTTTGAGCAAAAGACATTTCCATCCTTTTGTGCTGACAACCAGGCTGGTCGCCTATCACTTAGCAATACCAACGGCTCCGGACATATGCTGCCGATACCTGTTCCCCTGTTTCAATACGCTCTCAAATTCGTACAACCAGTGGCCCTGCGGCAAGGAGCCTCCTTCTTACCGCCTCCGGCTAAGAGCATAGGACACACTCAGCCTTTTGCTGAGCAGCAAGTACGCATTCCTCAACGTATTTGGACTTATTTGGAACCACGCTCAGCCTGACAACTTTGTGTGCAGTGCATCCAGAATTGGCGCCATCGATGCCCAGACTATGAAGTCTTGCTGGTACATCCCGGCAATCTAGATAGCTATGTGCCCGCTGCGCAATTGCCACCGCAATTTGCACAACTGCACCCGACCAAGCAGTCGGACTGGTTGCGCTTATTTTTAGTTGCCAATCAAGGATTGTTAGTGACTTGATGCCAGTACCTTGCTGACACAATCCTTAAGCTGGATGTCTGCCAGCACCGGCTGTAATGCTCCCTTAGGGGGGGCGTTATCTGGAGAAATTCACACAGGACATGCAGTTTCCTGTCATTCAAAGCTGGGCTTTCGGGGCAACTGCGCAATCGGCTTTTATGAACGCTTGGCAAAAAAATTTTTACCATACCTTGATTGAGCAAGGCACTGAGGCTTACCTGCTTGACTTGCAAATGCGTCCTGACTGGCCAGCATTAAAGCAAGGTATTCGAGATCCGCATTACCTCTTAATTCACATCACCGCACAAAAAGTTCTGCGCGATCTGCTGCTTCAGGAACATTTGGCACTATTCAAAGCTGAGGAAGCGCCTACTTCTACCATCACCGACTCCACTGGAAATGGTATTTGCTCTACCCACAACTGTGTTTAGCACCATGTCCAAACGCCATCAGCCCGATCGTAAAACTGTGCGGTGGTGAGCGCCAGCACTTCATGGAGATACAAGCCCTCCATGAACCCGCCAAACCTCACAGTCTCTGTACCAAAGCCTTTCAGTGATTAGTGTCCCCCCGCAAACACTTCTCCCGCCTTGAGCTTATAAACCGTGCCGCAGTACGGGCACTTACCTTCACCGTGGTGGCCCACATCGATATACACCTTGGGGTGGTTGTTCCAAAGCTGCATATCTGCCTTAGGGCTGGGGCAGTAAACACCGCCTTGCTGGTTCAGGTCTTTGGCAGCCAGTTCGACGACGGCAGTGGTAGGCATGGTGGGTGTCTCTCTCGCAGGTGGAAGCAGCCTGTACATGCAAGCTGCATAAATGAAAATCTGGGGCCAGCTTCCAGCGCCAGCCGATCAAGCTGCAGATTTTAATGGCTCACGCAGGGCTTGGGCCACTGTCAGAGCTGATGGGTTCCGGTTTCGTAGGGCGCTCCAGCGTCCATTTCGCCAAACGGCCATGGACAAATTCGCACGTCACGTGCGAATCCGTACCGTCTGTCCAGCGGTATACCTCGGGCTCTTGCCCCTCCTGGGAAATGCGCACGCCCAAAGAGCGTGTCATGGCCACCACGTGCATCAGATTCACTTTGGGCTTGAGTTTGGCATTGAGCATCACGGCACTGCCCACATACCCGATGGGGCGCTCTGCAGCGCGGCGCATCACCGTCATCAAACGGGTGAAGTGCAGCAGCAACCACATCAAAATGCCGCCGCCCACGGCGGCCACACCCTGCCAGCCCAGCGAATCGTAGGCCACATAAATCAACACCGCCAAGCCCAGAGGAATCACAAAATTGCGCATATTCATGGGCTTATTGTCTTATGGAGTGACCTGCTCCGTTTTGCGGGCAGTGCGTATGTCCTTATGGACTAATCCAGTCCGCGCACGACTTGCATGGCCTCGTCCACGCGCTCCACGGCATGGATGGTCAGCCCCGCAATCGCTTTTTTGGGCGCATTGGCTTTGGGCACCACGGCCACGGTAAAGCCCAGTTTGGCGGCTTCTTTCAACCGATCTTGCCCTCGTGGGGCCGGCCGCACTTCGCCCGCCAAACCCACTTCACCAAAGGCAAAAAAGCCTTTGGGTAAGGGCTTGCCCCGCGAGCTGGAGGTGATGGACAGCATCACCGCCAAGTCGGCCGCCGGTTCGTTGATGCGCACTCCGCCCACGGCGTTCACAAACACGTCCTGATCTGCGCAGGCCACGCCCGCATGGCGATTGAGCACGGCCAGCAGCATGGCGAGGCGGTCTTTGTCCAGGCCTACCGACAGGCGGCGCGGCGCGGGGCCAGCGCTGTCCACCAGCGCCTGAATTTCCACCAGCAGTGGGCGTGTACCTTCCAGCGTCACCATCACACAGCTGCCGGGCACGGGCTCGGTGTGCTGGCTCAAGAAGATAGCGCTGGGGTTGCTCACGCCTTTGAGACCTTTTTCGGTCATGGCGAACACGCCAATCTCGTTCACCGCGCCAAAGCGGTTTTTGATAGCGCGCACCAAGCGGTGGGGGCTGTGGGTGTCGCCTTCAAAGTACAGCACCGTGTCCACCATGTGTTCCAGCACGCGCGGCCCGGCCAGGGCGCCTTCCTTGGTGACGTGGCCCACCAAGATCACCGTCACGCCCGTGCTCTTGGCCATGCGCGTGAGGTGCGCGGCGCATTCGCGCACCTGCGCGACCGAACCGGGGGCGCTGGTGAGTTGGTCGGAGTACGTGGTCTGGATAGAGTCGATGACCACCACGGCCGGCTGCTTGGCCTCCACCGTAGCCAGTATTTTTTCCAGCTGAATTTCGGCCAGCAAATTGACCTGGCTGCCATCAATACCCAGACGGCGCGAGCGCAGCGCCACCTGGGCGCCGCTTTCCTCACCGGTCACATACAGCGTCGGCAGGCCCGCGCGCTGCAGCGCGTCCATGGCCTGCAGCAGCAAGGTGGATTTGCCAATGCCCGGATCGCCGCCAATCAGCACCACCCCGCCTTCAACCACACCACCGCCCAGCACGCGGTCTAGCTCCTCGATGCCGCTGGGGGTGCGTGCCACGTCTTGCGCCTCAATCGCAGACAAGGGCGTGACGGGTTGGGCATTGGCCAGACCTGCGTAGCCTTGCGGGGCGCTCAGGCGGTTTTTGCCGCCCGATGCGGCCTCGGGCACGCTTTCGATCAGGCTGTTCCAGGCGCCGCAATTCGGGCATTTACCCAGCCAACGCGGCGTGCTGCCGCCACAGGCGTTGCAGGTGTAGATGGTTTTGTCTTTGGCCATAGGCGCTCACTATATCGGCGTGCCTCGCGCAGCAAGGCGCGGCGCTCACCAATCCATAAAAAAGAGAGCTATCAGCGCTTGTTCAACAAGCATTTTCGATGCTTATGCACCTGAAATGCTTGCTAATTCAGCGCTAGCAGCTCTCTTTTTAAATTCAATCCCCGCGTTATTTGCGTGCCGGGGGTGCTTCGTCGCTCACTACTGGCACGCGGGGTGCCACGGCGCACATCAGCTCATAGCCGACGGTGCCGCCCGCAGCGGCCACTTCGTCAATGCTGAGCACCGCGCCCGTAGTCGGGCTTTGGCCCCACAGCACCACTTCGCTGCCCATGCCCGCGCCGGGCACGGGTGTTAAATCGACACAAATCATGTCCATGCTCACACGCCCCAGCAGGCGCGTGCGCACGCCGTTGACCAGCACTGGCGTGCCCGTGCCACAGCTGCGCGGGTAGCCGTCGGCATAGCCGCAGGCAATCACGCCCAGCTGCATGGGGCCATCGGCGGTGAAGGTGGAGCCGTAGCCCACGGTGTCACCGGCCTTCAGCGTTTGCGTGCCAATCACCTTGGTGGATAGCGTCATGGCGGGCTGCAGCCCCCAGTCATCGGCCGTGCGGGCCGGGTAGTCGGGGGCAGAGCCGTACAGCACGATGCCGGGGCGCACCCAGTCGTTGCGCACCTGGGCATCGCCCCCAAAAATCAGCGTGGCCGCGCTGTTGCAGTCGCTGCGCTCGCCCGGCAAATCGGCCGTCACTGCCATGAACACTTGCAACTGGTGGTCAATGCCACGCGCACCGTCGGCATCACTGAAGTGGGTGATGAACGATATTTCTTCCACCTGCGGCAGCGCATTCAGGCGCGCATAGGCGCTGCGAAAGCGCTCGGGCGTAAAGCCTAGGCGGTTCATGCCGCTGTTCATCTTCAAAAATACGCGGTGCGGCACCTGGGTTTTATGGGCGGCCAGCCAGTCGATCTGTTCATCGCAATGGATGGTGTGCCACACCCCCAGGCGCGAGCACAGCTCCAGATCGCGTGCCTCAAACACGCCTTCCAGCAGCAAGATGGGGCCGCGCCAGTCCAGCTGGCGCAGGCGCTGGGCCTCGGCAAGCTCCAGTACGGCAAAGCCATCGGCGGCGCGCAGGCCTTCAAACGCGCGCTCCACCCCGTGGCCATAGGCGTTGGCTTTGGTGACACACATCAATTTCGCATCCGGCGCCGCCTGGCGAACACGTTCCAAGTTATGGCGAATCGCTTGGGGATGGATGGTGGCAAGAATGGGACGCGGCATGACGAAAGGTTTTCTCAGAGCAAACAACAGGCATTCTGGCACTTGTGGCTAAGGCCTGCGTGATATAACCGTCTGTCGTTCGCCACTGGGACAAACATTTCCGTGCGCTTGCCCCAGGGGGCAGGGGTGCGCCAGCATTTCATGAAGCGCGGTTTCTACACCATCATGTCAGCGCAGTTTTTCAGCTCGCTGGCCGACAATGCCCTGTTCGTCGCAGCCGTAGAGCTGCTGCGCACAGGCGGAGCACCCGAGTGGCAAAGTGCCGCCCTGGTTCCCATGTTCGCGCTGTTCTATGTCGTGCTGGCACCGTTTGTGGGGGCGTTTGCCGATGCCCTGCCCAAGGGGCGCGTCATGTTCATCAGCAACGCCATCAAAGTGATTGGCTGCTTGCTGATGCTGTTTGGCCACCACCCGCTGCTGGCCTATGCCGTGGTGGGGCTGGGCGCCGCGGCCTACTCCCCGGCCAAATACGGCATCTTGACCGAATTGCTGCCCGCCTCGCAGCTGGTCAAGGCCAATGGCTGGATTGAGGGGCTGACCATCACCTCCATCATCCTGGGCGTGCTGCTGGGTGGCCAACTGGTGGGCCCGGTCATCTCCGGTCACCTGCTGGCGCTGAACGTGCCGGGCGTCACCACCGCCGCCGAAGCCGCCATTGGCGTGCTGGTGTTCATCTACGCGCTGGCATCCATTTTTAACCTGCGCATCCCGCGCACTTCGGCCCCCTTGGTGCCGTTGCGCCAAGATCCCAGCAAGGGGCGGCTCACCAATGCCTTGGCTTTGCTGCCCGATTTCTGGGATTGCAATTCCCGCCTGTGGCGCGACAAGCTGGGGCAAATTTCGCTTTCCACCACCACGCTGTTTTGGGGCGTGTCGGGCAATCTGCGCTACATCGTGCTGGCCTGGGCCGCCGTGGCGCTGGGCTATGGCACCACACAAGCCTCGGCCTTGGTCGGCGTGGTGGCGATTGGCACGGCAGCGGGCGCGGTGCTGGCGTCCATGCGCATGCGCCTGCAGCACGCCACCCGCGTGATTCCCATGGGCATTGCCATGGGCTTGCTGGTGATTTGCATGAACTTCATCAGCAACTTGTGGGTGGCCGTGCCGTTCCTGATCGTGCTGGGCGGCTTGGGCGGCTATCTGGTGGTGCCAATGAACGCGCTGCTGCAGCACCGTGGCCACAACCTGATGGGCGCGGGCCGCTCGATTGCGGTACAAAACTTCAACGAGCAGGCTTGCATCCTGGGTCTGGGCCTGTTCTATAGCCTGAGCACCATGTGGGGGTTGTCGGCCTATGGCGCAATCACCGGGTTTGGCTTGGTGGTGGCCTTCACCATGTGGCTGATCCGGCGCTGGTACCTGTACAACTGCCGCAACCACGGCGGCGAAGTACGGCGCCTGCTGAACGTGGCCCGCCACGACCACCACTAAAAACTCCCCTATTCATAGCTACCGGCGCAGGTACTACCTGCGCTGGAGTCATTTTTAGCCATGTATTCTGCTTTGCCGTATCTGTCCCTGCTGTTCAACGCCATGGTGTGGGGCCTGGCTTGGTGGCCCTTCCAGACCATGCACGCCCAGGGCCTGGTCGCGCCCTGGGCCACCAGCATGATTTACGGCCTGCTGGCCGTGGGCACCGTACTGTGCGTGCGCAGCAGCTTGCCGGGCTTTTTCTCGCACCGCGTGCTGTGGCTGCTGGCCCTGTCGTCCGGGCTGACGAATGTGGCCTTCAACATGGCGGCATCCACCGGAGATGTGGTGCGCGTCATCTTGCTGTTCTACCTCATGCCCGCCTGGACGGTGCTGCTGGCCTGGCGCTTTTTGGCCGAGCGCCCCAGCGCTGCCGGGCTGCTGCGACTGGTGCTGGCCTTCAGCGGCATGGCACTGGTCATCCTTCCGCAAGGCACGGAACTGAGCCGTTTGACGGCCGACATCGGCCTGCCCGAGTGCCTTGCCCTGTTCGGCGGCTTTTGCTTTGCCTGCACCAACGTGATCTTGCGCCGCAGCTTCCATACACCCAGCATGTCGCGGGTGCTGGCCATGTTCATTGGCTGCATGAGCGTGGGGCTCATCACTGCCAGCACGGGTTTTGCCACGGGTTACTTCCCGGCCATTCCGGCGCCCAACCCCGTTTGGGTGAGTTGTGCCCTCGGCATGGGGGTGCTGGTAGGAGTGGGCTCGTGGGCGCTGCAGTACGGCGCGGCCCGCGTGCCCACCGGCACCACCTCACTCATCATGCTGTCCGAAGTGCTGTTTGCCAGCAGCTCGGCGTGGCTGCTGGGCGCCACGGAGCTGACCCCGCGCATGCTCATGGGTGGGGTACTGATCGTCGGTGCCGCACTGCTTGGGGTGTTGCAGGGCAATAAGCGCTAGGCCGCCTGGCAGCCATCAAAAAAAACCGCCCGTGGCCTTCATAGTCACGGGCGGTTTTTTTGATGGGTTACCGGCTTCAGGGTTTTTCTGCGGCTGCCGGAGCAGATGCAGGCGCTGCGGGCGCAGCTGCTTCAGGCAGCAATTCAGCCACTGGCGTTGCTGGCCGTTGGTGTGCCACATAAAAACCATAGCCCATGCCGCTCAACAGCACGATGGCAGAAAGAATCAATGCCGGAATGCCGTCTTCCAGCATATAAGGCAGCAATCCGCGTTGCATGGTGCACCTCCTTGATCGTGTCTTGCAATATGCGCTAAAAATTTACTCCAGATCACGCCACAACTCAAATCACATCCGCCAGTGCAGGCCACGGCAGCGCGGCAGGTGGTGGCAAGATGCATGCCTTTCCTGCTTGCCCAAGGCCCACCATGACGAGCTTCTACGATTTTTCCGCCACCCGTATCGACGGCCACAGCCACGCCCTGTCCGATTACCGCGGCAAGGTGGTACTGGTGGTCAACACCGCCAGTGCGTGCGGCTTTACGCCGCAGCTGCAAGGCCTGCAGCAGCTGTACCAGCGCTATGCCGACCAAGGGCTGGTGATTCTCGGTTTTCCCTGCAACCAGTTTGGCCAGCAAGACAAGGGCAGCAATGCAGAGATTGCCAGTTTTTGCCAGCGCAACTATGGCGTGGACTTTCCCATGATGTCCAAGGTCGATGTGAATGGCGCCCACGCGCACCCGTTGTTCACCTGGCTCAAGGCCCAGGCACCGGGCATTTTGGGCACCGAGATGATCAAGTGGAACTTCACCAAATTTCTGCTGGGCCGCGATGGCCAGGTGTTGCAGCGCTTCGCACCCAGAGACACGCCGCAAAGCCTGACCCCAGCGATTGAAGCGGCCTTGCAAGCCCGCCCCACCGAGGCATGAAAAAAGGAGCCCCAGGGCTCCTTTTTACTGGGTGCGATATATGCCAATCACTGCCAATCAGGCTTGCGCTGCCTGCAACTGGCTGGCGCGGTGCAGCTGGCGCATCACCGCGCGGGCATCCATGCCGTACATCTCTGCAAACGCACGGATATCACCGGAGCCGCTGGCCACGTAGGCACGCTGCACCGCCTCGGCCTTGGCGTCTTGCTCGGCCACTTCATTGAGCGCAGCATCCAGCAGCGCCTGGGTGGCTTCATCGCGCACTTGCACGCGTTCTGCGTAGGCTTCACGGCTCAAGCCTGAAGCCACAAAGGCCTGCGCCATGCGGCGGCGCAACGTCGCTTGCAGATCCTGACCTTCACGGGGCTTTTTGCGCTTGAACACTTCCACCAGCGCATGGAACACGTGCTCAGGGGCCATGGCCTCCACTTCCTTGCCATCCAGATCATGGCGGGCGGCGCCCGAAGCCACGGCATTCAGGTAGCGCGTGGAACGGGTGTGGATAGACAGCGCCAGCTTCAAGCCGGCCTTGTCCAGCGCTTCGCCGTGCAAAGCCAGCAGGTCTTGGAAGATGCCGCGCTTGAGTGGCAGCACATTCTCACCAAACAGCACGGGGTGCAGTTGCGCCAGTTGCACCAGCACGGGGTGCAGCTCACGCGCAGGGCGGGCCGCCGGTTTGCCAGCCGCAGCATTGCCACGGCCACGACCGCCACGCTGGTTGGGGCGGCGGTCTGCGCTGGCAGGTGCTGGCGCAGGCACAGCGTTGTCAACAGTGGTGGTCACAGATTCAGTCATGGGCGAAGGGCCAATACGAGAAAAATCAAAGCCGCGATGATGCCAGCATTGCGGGCTGCGTGTGAACCTGCTCCCCTATGACTGCATCGGACTTATTCCATTTCCCTGCTTTCGGGGTGCAAAACTGCGCTGCAGACCTTGCTGCAGCCAGGCCGGGCAAGAGGTTCAAAGACAGGGTCAATGCAGCAACGGCATCAGGCCTGCAAGGCTTCATCCAGCACTTCCACCCAGTGGCGCACGGGCACATCGGTGCCACTTTGCAAATGCACAATGCAGCCAATATTGGCCGACAAAATGGCCGCAGGCGCCGCCACTGCCTCGTCCAGTGCTTTCAATTTGCGATCGCGCAAGGTTTTGGAGATCACGGGCTGCAACACCGAGTAGGTGCCCGCAGAGCCGCAGCACAGGTGGGACTCGGTGCGCGCCGTGGTCAGCTGAAAGCCCAGCTTGGCCAGATTGCCTTCCACCACGCCCTTGAGTTTTTGCGCGTGCTGCAGCGTGCATGGCGGGTGGTAGGCCATGGGTTGGGGGTTGACTTGCACCCGGCCTTGCAGCTTGTCGGCCAGCTCCGGCAGCAAGGCGGGCAGCAGCTCGCTCAAATCCTTGGTCAGTGCGCTGATGCGCGCTGCTTTCTCGGCATACGCTGGTTCATGGCGCAGCACATGGCCCCAGTCTTTGAGCATGGCGCCGCAGCCCGAAGCATTGCTGACAATCGCCTCGACCTCGCCCGCTTGCACCGCAGGCCACCATGCATCGATATTGGCGCGCATTTGGGCCTTGCCGCCGTCGTGGTCGTTGAGGTGGAACTTCACCGCGCCGCAGCACTGGCTTTGCTGCACCACCACGGTTTCAATGCCCACCGCGTCCAGCACGCGTGCGGTGGCGTAGTTGATGTTGGGCAGCATGGCCGGCTGCACGCAGCCCATGTGCAGCAGCACCTTGCGGGCATGGCTGCGGCTGGGCCACACGCCGTGTTCGCTCTTGGGCGGCACCTTGGCCTGAATGCTTTCGGGCAGCAGACTGCGCACCGATTGCCCCAGCTTCATGGCCGGCGCAAACAGCGGTGAGGTCAGCCCTTCTCTGAGCGCCCAGCGCTGCAGGCGCTCACCCATGGGGCGCTTGACCTTTTCTTCCACCACTTTGCGGCCAATGTCCACCAAGTGGCCGTATTGCACACCGCTGGGGCAGGTGGTTTCGCAGTTGCGGCAGGTCAGGCAGCGGTCCAGGTGCTCTTGCGTGGCGCGGGTGGGCTGCTGCCCTTCCAGCACTTGCTTGATGAGGTAGATGCGGCCACGCGGGCCGTCCAGCTCGTCGCCCAGCGTTTGGTAGGTGGGGCAGGTGGCGGTGCAAAAGCCGCAGTGCACGCATTTGCGCAAAATGGCTTCGGCCTCTTGGCCCGCCAAGGTGCCGAGGTATTCAGGGGCGAGATTGGTTTGCATGGGGTGTCTCTTTTTTTAGTGGTCAGAAGCTGGCCCTTGCCAGCGTTGGCGCCAATGTTTTGCATCGGCCCACAGCGGTGGCAAAGACACCGCCATCAATAACAGCGCCAGCGGCACCACGCAGACAAAACCCCAGCGCTGAAAGCCTAGAGCCCCTGCGATGCCACCGGCTAAAAACATGGCCAACAGGCCGCTAAACAGCCGCACCCGCGACCAGTTGGCATGCACTTGTTGCGGGGCTTCACGCCCTGCACGGTTCCAAAACAGCATCTTGCCCAGCTCAATCCCCAAGTCCGTCACCACCCCTGTCATGTGCGTGGTGCGGATGGTGGCGTGCGACATCTTGGTCAAGGTGGCGTTTTGCACCCCCATGGTGAATGACAGCAGCAGCACCGTCAGGGGCACGGCAAACCAGGTGGTCCAGTGCGTGGTCACGGCGCCCACCAAGCCAAACAGCAGCATCAGCAGGGCTACCAGCAGCAGCGGCAGCGCATAAGCGCTGCGCAACCGCATATGGCGCGCCCAATTCACCAAAATGGCGGTCACCGCCGCGCCGGTGGTGAACGCCAGCAGCGCTCCGATGGCCGACAGCACCAGCGCTGTGTTGCCCAGTACCAGGTTGTCGGCCAGCATGGACACGAAGCCCGTCATGTGTGAGGTGTACAGGTGCAACACCATGAAGCCGCCTGCGTTGATGGCACCGGCATTGAAAGCCATCAAGTAGCCCAGTGCACGGTTGGTGGCACCAGTGCGGTGGGAGCTTGTGAGATGGCGCAATCTGCGCATGGCTCACCCTTGAGCCATGGCACGCCCGGGATTGAAGATACCGGCCGGGTCAAACGCCTGCTTGAGTTGTGCGTGGATGCGCTGCATGGCTGCAAGTTGTGGGCCAAAAATGGCTTCTGCGCTTATCTGGCCTGCGCTTTCAGCTCTAAAGAGTGAAGCGCTCCCGCCCACTTGCTGCGCCAGCGCCTTGAGGGTGGCGCCCATGCTGCGCGGGGCTTGCACCCAGCGCAAGCCACCGTGCCATTCCACCAAAGGTGCGGCCACCCCAGCAGGCAGCGCCAAGGCTGGTGCCGTTTGCGGCACCGACAGGCGCCACAGGCAGTCCGTGGCAGCGCGTGCGCTGAACCAGGGCAGTGTTTGCTCGCGGCACGCTATCCAATCTGGAGCAGCCTGCGCAGCATCCATGCGCGTTCCGCCCATGTTGTGGCATGCCGCCTCGACGGCTGCCACCGCACCGCGCAACCGCACGTACAGCGTGCCCACGCCGTTGTCTTCGACCCAGCAGCTGGCGTTCAGCGGCAAAGGCTGGCCGCCCCACTGGTTCAGGCGCTGCAGCGCTTCGGCCTGGCTGATGCCCTCAAAGCGCAGCGTGGCTTCACCCGGCGCTACCGGCAGCACTTTGAGGCTGACTTCGGTGATCAAGCCCAGCGTGCCCCAGCTGCCCGCCATCAGGCGCGACACGTCGTAACCGGCCACGTTTTTCATCACCGTGCCGCCAAAGCGCAGCAGCTCGGCTTGGCCGTTGATGATTTCAATCCCCAGCACAAAGTCACGCACGGCACCCACGCTGGCGCGCGCCGGGCCACTCCAGCCCGCAGCCACCATGCCGCCTACGGTGGAAACATCCCCCTCCACACCAGCAAAGTGCGGGGGCTCAAAGGCCAAGCACTGGCCTTGCTCTGCCAAGGCGGCTTCCAGCTCCGCCAAGGGCGTGCCGGCGCGCACCGTCACCACCAGTTCGCTGGGCTCGTAGCTGACGATGCCGTGCAAACTGCGGGTGTCCAAAATAGCGCCCTGCAACTGCAAGGCATGAAAGTCTTTGCTGCCGCCCCCGCGAATGCGCAGTGGCGAAGAATCAGCAACGGCAGCGCGTACGCGCTCAAGCGTCTGGTGAAGGGCGGTATCCATGGGCTGAATCGTAGCCGCCTCACGCGGATTTGCCTGCGCTGGCCATGTGAATTTTTTGAATGCCCACCGTGAATCAGACTGTGAGGGCCAAAAAAAGCCGCCCCGAAGGGCGGCTCTGGTACCTCCAGCAGGCAGGGCGCCTGCCTGCACACTCTGCTTAACGGTTGTAGGCGGACTCACCGTGGGTGGTGATATCCAGACCTTCGCGTTCCGCATCTTCAGCCACCCGCAGACCCACCAGGACATCTGCGATCTTGAAGCAAATGAAGGAGACCACACCGCACCAGACGATGGTGACGATCACGCTCTTGAACTGCACCCACACTTGGTGCGCCATGTTGAAGCCTTCGGGCTCCACGCCGCCCAGGCCGGCAGCGCAGAACACACCGGTCAAGATGGCACCCAAGATACCGCCGACACCGTGTACGCCAAACACGTCGCACACATCGTCCACCTTCAGCAGACGCTTCAGGCCCGAAACCCCCCACAGGCACAGAGGGCCAGCAATCAAGCCCATCACGATGGAGCCCATGGGGCCCACAAAGCCTGCCGCAGGCGTGATGGTGACCAGACCCGCCACCGCACCCGAGGCCGCACCCAGCATGGAAGGCTTCCCCTTGTGCAGACCTTCCGCCACGATCCACGCCACGGCTGCTGCGCCGGTCGCCAAGATGGTGTTGATGAACGCCAGACCCGCAATCCCGTTGGCTGCGCCGGCCGAGCCCGCGTTGAAACCAAACCAGCCCACCCACAGCAGCGATGCACCCACCATGGTCAGTGTCAGGCTGTGCGGGGGCAGGGCTTCTTTGCCAAAGCCGATGCGCTTGCCCACCATGTAAGCACCCACCAGGCCCGCCACGGCGGCGTTGATGTGCACCACGGTGCCGCCCGCGAAGTCCAGCGCGCCGTCTTTGGCCAGCAGGCCACCGCCCCACACCATGTGTGCCATGGGGATGTAGCTGAAGGTGAACCACAGCACAGAGAAGATCATCACGGCCGAGAACTTGATGCGCTCGGCAAATGCACCCACGATCAGCGCCACGGTAATGGCTGCAAAGGTGGACTGGAAGGCCACGAACACATACTCCGGAATGGTGGCCAGCGTCGCTGAGAGCGTGTCCGGGGTAATGCCTGCCAAGAAAATCTTGTCAAAGCCTCCAAAAAACTTGCCCTCACCACCAAAGGTCAGCGAGAAGCCGTAAATGGCCCACAGCACGGTAATCAGCGAGAAGATGGTGAACACCTGCGCCAGCACGGACAGCATGTTCTTGGAGCGCACCAAACCGCCGTAAAACAGCGCCAAACCGGGGATGATCATCAGGATCACCAGCATGGTGGAGGTCAGCATCCACGCGGTGTCACCCGCGCTCAGTGCAGGAGCGGCTTCGGCCGCGGTTTCCACGACGGCAGCCACCGCGGGTGCAGCCTCTTGGGCCCAGGCACCGGTTGCTGCGGCCATCAGGCCCAGACCCAGTGCAATTGCAGGGAGTGATTTTTTCATGTCAGTCTCTTGCCTCAAGGGTTGCGTTACAGGGCATCGTTGCCGGTTTCACCGGTACGGATACGCACGACCTGCTCCAAGTCATACACAAAAATCTTGCCGTCGCCAATCTTGCCGGTGCGCGCGGCACCTTCGATGGCTTCAATGACTTGCTCGAGCACCGCGTCATCGACGGCAGCTTCCAACTTCACTTTGGGCAGAAAGTCCACGACATATTCGGCGCCGCGGTACAGCTCGGTGTGACCTTTTTGGCGGCCAAAGCCCTTGACCTCGGTCACGGTAATACCCTGCACACCAAGCTGCGACAGGGCTTCTCGCACCTCGTCGAGCTTGAAGGGCTTGATGATGGCTGACACCATTTTCATGAGACGTTCCTCCGGGAAGCGGGAAGTTGTAAAAAGTGTTGTGACAAGCCCTTTAAGCAGGGAGCGTGCCAACCAGCGGGCTTGGTGCAGCGCGGCCAGGCGTCCTACAGTGACAACCGTGGCAATCGCCTCGAAGCACCAAATTGGTGCAACCAGATGGAACGTTTGCTGCTTTTTTACGCACTGTTTTAGGGAGAAACACGCCATGAGTTTGGCCTGCGTGCAAAGCCGGGCGCTTTTGGGGCTGCAAGCGCCTTCTGTCACCGTGGAAGTGCATTTGGCCAATGGCCTGCCCAGCTTCAATTTGGTGGGGCTGGCCGAGGTTGAAGTCAAAGAGGCGCGGGAGCGCGTGCGCTGTGCGATTGCCAACAGCGGGCTGGAATTTCCCACCAACAAGCGCATCACCGTCAATCTCGCGCCGGCCGACCTGCCCAAAGACAGTGGGCGTTTTGACCTGCCGATTGCTTTGGGCATCCTGGCGGCCAGCGGGCAAATCGATGCTGCGCGGCTGCCCGGCTGGGAATTTGCGGGAGAGCTATCGCTCTCGGGGGAGCTGCGCCCGGTACGCGGCGCGCTGGCCACCAGCCTGGCCTTGCAGCTGCAGCACATTCAGACCCGCTTGGTATTGCCCATGGAAAGCGCGGCGGAAGCGGCCTGCGCACCCCAGGCTGAGGTCTATGGCGCCCAGCATTTGCTGGACGTGGTGGCCCAGCTATTGCCCCCCTCCGCATCGCCGGATGCCAGCAGCGCGCCAGGCTGGCACAAGCTGCCCACCCCGCCACGCGCGCGCTTGCAGGGGGCCGCCGACATGGGCGAAGTCAAGGGCCAGACTCCCGCCAAGCGGGCGCTGGAAATTGCCGCAGCAGGTCAGCACGGCGTGCTGCTGGTGGGGCCGCCGGGCTCGGGCAAATCCATGCTGGCCCAGCGCTTTGCCAGCATCCTGCCCCCGATGACCGAGCAAGAAGCCGTAGAAAGTGCCGCGATTGCTAGCCTGTGCGGGCGCTTCAAAGCTGAAGAATGGGGGCTGCGCCGCACCGCCAGTCCACACCATACGGCCAGCGCCGTGGCATTGGTGGGCGGCGGCTCACCCCCGAAGCCGGGGGAGATTTCCTACGCCCACTTTGGCACCTTGTTTTTGGATGAATTTCCGGAGTTTTCACGCTCGGCGCTAGAGGCTTTGCGCGAGCCCCTGGAGACGGGCCGCATCACCATTGCCCGTGCGGCGCACAGCAGCGAATTTCCGGCACGCTTTCAGTTGGTGGCAGCCATGAACCCGTGTCCCTGCGGGTTTTGGGGCAGCGCACAGCGCGCTTGCCGCTGCACGCCCGATCAGGTGGCGCGCTACCAGGGCAAGCTCAGCGGGCCGCTGCTGGACCGTATTGATCTGCATGTGGAAGTGGCCCACCTGCCCGCCGAGCAGTTGCTGACCACACGCCAGGGCGAGGCCAGCGCAGCCATCCAAGCCCGCGTCACCCAGGCGCGGGCCATGGCCTTGGCCCGCCAGGGCTGCAGCAACCAGATGCTGCAAGGTGATGCGCTGGATCAGCACCTGCAGCTGGACGAAGCCGCCGCCCAGTTGCTGCGCAGAGCCGCCGACCGCTTGGGCTGGAGCAGCCGCGCCACACACCGTGCGCTGCGCGTGGCGCGCACGATTGCCGATCTGGCAGGCAGCCCCAGCGTGGCGAGTGCCCATGTGGCCGAGGCCATGCAATACCGCCGAGCCCTGCTGCACACGGCAACGTGATTACATCGGTGTGACTGCGGTCGCGACCATCGTCACTGCAGCACCCTCCATCGCCAGCTGCTGCACCAGGGCGCGCAACTGCGGCGACCAGCCCTGCGGCTGCGGAGCCACCAACCACGTGTCGACCACGCCAATCTGGCTGCGCAAGGGCTCCGGCAGCGGCGTGCAGTGAATGCCAAAACGCGCTTGCTGCGTGTGCATCAAGGCACGGGGCATGAGCGCAAAACCCATACCTGCGGCCACACAGCCCAAGATGGCATCGAGCGTGCCCATCTCCATGATGCGTGCCGACGTAACGCCCTGGCTGGCCAGCAGCAGCTCAATACGCTGGCGGTAGCTGCAACCTTGGCGAAAGGCCAAAAACGGTGTGCGCAGCAACACCTCCGGGCTGGGCAAGCCGGGCAGCGGCGTGGGGCTGACCAGCACCAGTTCTTCTTGGAACACCTGCAGCCCCCACCAGCGGGGCTGCGGAGGTTGGCCGGCCACAAAGGCACAGTCGAGCAAGCCGCGCTGCAAATCCTCCAGCAAACTTCCCGTTGGCCCGGTACGCAGTTGCAAATCCATGTGCGGCTGGGTTTGGTACAGCTGCGCCAACACCGGCGGCAGGCGCAAGGCGGCGGTGCTTTCCATCGCCCCGATGCGCAAGCACCCTGTGGGTGGCGCGCTGCCAGCAAATAGCGCGCAGGCTTGGTCATGCGTTTGCAGCAGGCGCTGCGCGTGGGGCAGCAAGGTGTGGCCTGCGGGCGTGAGATGTACGGGACTGCTGCTGCGCTCAATCAGCTGCACCTGCAGCTCATCTTCGAGCTTTTGGATATGGGCCGTCACATTGGACTGCACGGTGTGCAGGCGCTGGGCCGCCGCCCCAAAACTGCCGGTACTGGCCACGGCGTCAAAAATGCGCAGGGATTTGATTTGCATGGCACAAGAGCTTTCGATCTACAACATCATGAAAAACGATGATGGACTTCATTTTGAATCATTGGACATGATGATTCCAGCCCCTTAATCTGCTGCCCATTGCTCTGCAAGGCCTCCTGTGATTCAACGCTCTGAACTTCCCCTCTTTTTCACCGGCTTTCTGGCCACGCTCAGCGGCGTGGGATTGGCCCGTTTTGCCTACACCGCGCTGATGCCGCAAATGGTGCTGGCCGGCTGGTTCACGGGCGAGCAGGTGGCCTACCTGGGCGCCGCCAACCTGCTGGGCTATCTGATCGGTGCACTGGCTGCAGCTCCGCTGGCGGACCGGCTGGGCGCGGTGCGCGTGCTGGTGCTGTGCTGGGCTGCGGTGGCGCTGAGCTTTATCGGCTGCAGCTTTGCCCAGCCCATGCCCGTGTTCTTTGTCTGGCGGCTGATTTCCGGCATGGCAGGCGCCACGCTGATGGTGCTGGGCCCCTCCATCGCCATGGCGGCCACCCCGCTGGCGCGGCGGGCAGCTCTGGGCCCGCTGATGTTTTGCGGCATTGGCGTGGGCGCCCTGCTGTCGGCCACCTTGGTGCCCAGCCTGGCGCTGCAAAGCCTGGGTGCCGTGTGGTGGGGCCTGGCGCTGGTGTGCGTGGCCGCGTTATGGGGCGGCTGGCGCTGCGCACGCTTGCTGCCCGCTCCGGCCCCCATCGCCATCACCCCCCAGGCCCTAGCCCCGGCCTTGCCAGCGCCGGCCCTCTGGACGCTGCCCGTGGTGCTGGTGCTGCTGGCGTATGTCACCGACGGTTTTGGTTTTGTGCCGCACACCGTGTTCTGGGTGGACTACCTGGCGCGCGAGCTGCATCTGGGCGCCAGCTACGCCTCCACCCAGTGGGCTATTTTTGGCCTGGGCGCCGTCGCGGGGCCGCTGTGCGCCTCGCTGTGCGCCACACGCTGGGGCTGGTGGCGCACCACCGCCGGGGCCTACGCCCTCAAAGCTGCCGCCATCGGCCTGCCGCTGGTGTGGGCGGACTTTGCCGGCCATGCGGTATCGGGCTTTGTGGTGGGGGCGCTGTCGCCCGGCATGGCCGCCATCACCTCGGGCTATGTGATGCAGCTGCTGGGCCCTGCACAGCACAAAAAAATGTGGGGCTATGCCACCGCTGCGTTTGCCCTGCTGCAGGCCACGGCAGGGTATTTCATGGCCTATCTGTACGCCAGCACGGGCAGCTACCACAGCCTGTTTATCTGGGGCTGCGCGGCGCTGAGCCTGGGCATGGTGCTGATTATATTTTCGAAGCAAAAAGCGGCTTCTACGCCCGTCTAGCAAGCGCTATCAGCTCACTTTTTAATTTCTTTACTTTTTCACCTTTGCCATGCAACTTTTTCTTAACGCCACCTCCCCCTTTGCCCGTGTGGCCCGCGTGGCGGCCCTGCACCACGGGCTCGCCGATCAGCTCACGCTGGCCTGGAGTGCCCCGTGGAACCAAGACCCCGCCTTGCTCGCGGCGCACCCGCAGTTGCGCATCCCAGTGCTGGTCACCGCCGAGGGCCATGCCATCAGCGAATCGCTGCTCATCGCCCAGTATCTGGACCACATCGGCAGCGGCCCCGCCTTAGTGCCTGCTGACCACAGCGCCGCCGTGCTGGCACGCGCCAGCGTGGCCTATGGGTTGATGGAATCTGCGTTCAACGTGGTGATTGCGCGCAAATACGAGGGTGCAGCGGTGGCCGATGCCAGCGTGCTGGGCCAGCGCCGCCTGGCCGCCCTGGACCGCGCACTGGCACTGCTGGAGCGTGCGCCGCCCGCCCTGCAGGAACACCTGACGCTGGATGTGCTGTGCACCACCGTGGCACTGGACTATGTGCGTTTTCGCCTGCCGCAGCTGCTGCCAGCCCAACGCTACCCGCAGCTGCATGCGTGGCTGGCACAAGCGCTGCAGCAGCCCCATTTGCACGCTACGCGGTTTGAGGGCTAAGCGGCACAGCGCGCATATCCGCTCATCCGCGCACTGCTGCACCAAGCTGTGCACGGCAGCGGGCTGCAAAGCGCTTTTCAGACGCCCAAATACTGCTGGCGCACCTGGGCATTGCCCGCCAGCTCGGCCATGGGGCCGCTGTGCACGATCTGGCCTTTTTCCAGCACATAGGCGCGGTCAGCCACCACCTGCGCAAACGGCAGGTTTTGCTCGCTCAGCACAATGGCAATGCCCTGGGCTTTGAGCTGCAAAATGGTTTTAGCCATTTGCTCCACGATCAGCGGCGCCACCCCTTCGCTGGGCTCATCCAGGAGCACCACATAGGGCTGGCCCATCAACGTGCGCGCTACGCTGAGCATTTGCTGCTCGCCACCGCTCATCTGGCCGCCGGGGCGCTGGGGCATTTCACCCAGATTAGGAAACAGTGCAAAAAGCTTTTCAGGCGTCCAGTGCGGCAGCGCACTGCCGTCGGGCCAACTGCGCGCTGCCTGGCGGCCCACTTCCAGGTTTTCCAGCACCGTTAGCTCGGTAAAGATGCGCCGGTCTTCGGGCACATAGCCCAGGCCCAGCCGCGCAATCTGGTGCGAGGCTTTGCGGCCAATGTCAGCACCCATGAAAAGAACTTTTCCTTGGCGCCGCTCCACCAGCCCGACCATGGATTTGAGCGTGGTGGATTTGCCCGCACCGTTGCGCCCCATCAGCGCCACCACTTCGCCGCGCCCCACGTGCAGCGACACGCCGTGCAAGATGTGTGCGGCGCCATACCAAGCGTTCAGGCCTTCTACCTGCAGCAAAGGGGTGGATGGTGTTTTTGGCACTTGAGGCATATCTGACAAGCGCTGATAGCTATCAACTTCATTCATTGCGACTTCTCCAGCACCAGGCCCGTCCCCAAATACGCTTGCTGCACGCGCGCGTCCTCGCGCACCTGCTGGGGCGTGCCTTCGGCCAGCAACTGGCCACGCACCAGCACCGCCACGCGGTCGGCCTGGCCAAACACCACATCCATGCTGTGCTCGGTAAACAGCACGCCCATGTGGCGCTGCTGTGCCAGCTGGCGCGTCAGCTGCATCAGCGCCACGCGCTCACCGGGGGCCATGCCGGCGGTGGGTTCGTCCATCAGCAGCAGCTGGGGGTTGGGGGCCAGCGCCATGGCCAGTTCTACGCGCTTGACGTCGCCATAGGCCAGCTCACTGCATGGCCTGTCGGCCTGCGCGGCCATGCCCACCTGATCGAGCAGCGCCAGCGCATGGCTGCGCCGGTGCGCGGCAGCGCGTGGCCACCACTGAAAAATGCGGCGGTCTTGCGAAAGCAAGGCCATCTGCACGTTCTCCACCACGGTGAGTGAGGCAAAGGTCTGCGCAATCTGAAAGGTGCGCCCCACGCCTTGGCGCCAGATAGCACGCGGTGCCAGGCCAGCAATATTGTTGCCGTGCAGCCGCACACTGCCACGGTCTGGCGTGAGCTGCCCGCCCACCATGTTGAAGGTGGTGGATTTGCCCGCGCCGTTCGGCCCAATCAGCGCCAGCAATTCACCGGCTTGCAGCGTCAGTGACACATCGCGCACGGCCTGCACGCCGCCAAACGATTTGCTGATGTTCTGCACTTGCAGCAAGGCAGTCATGCAGCCACCTGCACTTTCTTTTTGGAAGCAACCCACGGTTGCACCTGCTGCGCAAAACCCGCAATCCCTTGCGGAAACAGCAGCACCAGCACCAGCATGATGCCGCCCATCAAGGCCCGCCAGTAGTCGGTGTTGCGTGCCACCGTGTCGTGCAGCCAGGTGAACGCCGCAGAGCCCACCACCGGGCCTGCCAGGGTTTGAATACCGCCCAGCAGCACCATGACCAGCGCATCCACGCTCTTGGTCACGCTCAGGCTGTCGGGTGCCACACTGCCTTTGGAGAACACAAACAGCGCCCCGGCCACCCCGGCCAAAGCGGCGGCAATCACCAAGGCCGTCCATTGGATGCGGCGCACATCCAGCCCTATCGCATCGGCACGCACGGCGGAATCCCGCGCGGCCCGCAGGGCATAGCCCAGGGGGGAAAACAGCATGCGGCGCAGCAGGTAGATGCCCACCGCACACAGGGCCAGCGCCAGCCAATAAAAGTTCGCCCCCTGGTCAGCCCATGCCGAAGGCCACACGCCCGTAAGACCGTTGCTGCCGCCCGTGAAGTCATCCCACTGGAACACGATGGCCCAGGTAATTTGTGCAAACGCCAAGGTCAGCATGGTCAGGTACACGCCCGACAGGCGCACGCAGAACCAGCCGTACAGCAGCGCGCCCGCAGCCGCCGCCAGTGGGCCGAACAGCAGGGCCGCTTCCATCGGCAGCTCCAAGGCACGCACGGCCAGCGCAGCGCCATAAGCGCCCAAGCCAAAGTAGGCCGCGTGGCCAAACGAATGCATGCCGCCGGGTCCGAGGATGAAGTGCAAGCTGGCCGCAAACAGCGCGGCAATCAGCATGTCGGTGAGCAGCACGGTGGCGTAGTTTTCCGCCGCCAGCAGCAAGGGCAACACCGCCAGACCCAGCATCAGTGCAGACCATGCCCACACCGCTTGCGGGCTGGCGCTGCGCAAGGGCATCTCCGGCGCCCCGCCGTGGCGCGCAGGTGCTTGGGGCTTGCCCAGCAAGCCCCAGGGCCGCCAGATCAGCACCGTGGCCATCACCACAAATTCCACCACCAGCGTGAGCTTGGAGAACGACACCGCTACGCCCGCAATCTCTTGCACGCCCAGCCAGATGCACACGGCCTTGATCTGCGCAATTAGCAGCGCGGCAATGAACGCCCCCGGAATGCTGCCCATGCCGCCCACCACCACCACCACAAAGGCCGCGCCAATGGTGGTCATGTCCATCTCTAAACTCGCTGGTTCGCGCGGCAATTGCAGCGCACCGGCCAGGCCCGCCAGCAGCGTGCCCAGCGCAAACACCGCCGTGAACAGCCACGCCTGGTTCACCCCCAGCGCGCCCACCATTTCGCGGTCTTGCGTGGCCGCACGCACCAGCGTGCCAAAGCGGGTGCGCGTGAGCAGCAGGTGCAGCCCCAGCAGCACCAGGGGGCCGACGGCGATCAGCAGCAGGTCATAGGTGGGGAACTGTCGGCCCAAGATCTCGACCGCGCCTTCCAGGCCCGCCGCGCGCGGGCCAAACAATTCTTCGGGGCCCCACAGCCACAGCGCGGCATCTTTGATGACCAGCACCAGCGCAAACGTGGCCAACAGCTGAAATAGCTCCGGCGCTTGGTAGATGCGGCGCAGCAGGCCGATTTCCGTCAGCGCGCCCAGCAGGCCGCAGGCCAGGGGCGCCAGCAACAGCGCGGGCCAAAAACCGATGTGGGGCGCGAGTGACTCCACGCTGGAAAACGCCAGGTAGGCGCCCAGCATAAAAAACGAGCCGTGCGCAAAGTTGATGGTGCGCGTGACCCCAAAAATCAAGGACAGGCCCACCGACACCAGAAACAGCGACGAGGCGCTGGCCAGTCCGTTGAGCAATTGGGCCAGCAGGCCAGATGCACTCATATATTCCCAGCAGTTTGCTGTAAAAAGATAGCTGCTCGCGCTGGCTGGTATTACCTGAGAGCGCCAAAACGCTTCAAACTCACCGCCCTGCGCAAGCAGCTAGTTTTTCCATGCGCCGTGGCGCTTTATTGCGCGCTGGCAGGGCGCAGCTTTTTCACCGCAGCGTCCGTCGGCTGAAAGTCTTTGCCATCGGCATAGTAGAAGTTGGTCATGATGCCGCGCTGCAGCTCTTTGCTGTAGGTGGTGGTGCCCACATACGCGCCCATGGTGGACTGATTGTCCTGGGCGCGGTAGGTGATGGGCCCCCAGGGCGTGTTCACGTTCAGGCCCTTGAAGGCCTTGATGAGCGCTTCGGTGTCGGTGCTGCCCGCCTTGGTGATGCCGGCCGCCAGCGACTGGATAGCGTTGTAGCCCACGATGGTGCCCAGGCGCGGGTAGTCCTTGAACTTGCCCTGGTAGGCCTTCAAGAACGCATCGTGCGCAGGCGTTTTGATGCTGTACCAAGGGTAGCCGGTGACGATCCAGCCCTCGGGCGCTTCCTGGCGCAAGGCGTCCAGGTATTCCGGCTCGCCGGAGAGCAGGCCCACCACGGTGCGGTCTTTGAACAGGCCGCGGGTGTTGCCCTCGCGCACAAACTTGCCCAGGTCCACCGAGAACAGCACGTTGAAGATGGCGTCGGGCTTGGCATCGGCAATCGCTTGCACGACAGAACCGGCGTCGATCTTGCCCAGGGCGGGCGCTTGCTCGGCGACAAACTCAATGTCGGGCTGCGCCTCTTTCATCAGCTGCTTGAAGGTGGCCACGGCGGACTGGCCGTATTCGTAGTTAGGATAGACGATGGCCCAGCGCTTTTTGTTGAGCTTTTTGGCCTCTTGCACCAGCATGGCCGTCTGCATGTAGGTAGAGCCACGCAGGCGGTAGGTGTAGCGGTTGCCGTTTTGCCAGACCACCTTATCGGTCAGCGTTTCGGAGGCGAGGAAGAAACGCTTTTTCTGCCCGGCGTAGTCGGTCAGTGCCATGCCCACGTGCGACAGGAACGAGCCGGTGAGCACATCGATCTTCTCGCGGGTGTACAGCTCTTCGGCGGCACGCACGGCGTCGCCGGGGTTGCCGTTGTCATCGCGCGTGACCAGCACCACTTGCTTGCCCAGCAAACCGCCCTGGGCGTTGATTTGCTCTACCGCCAGGTCCATGCCTTTTTTGTAGGGCTCCAAAAAAGCCGGCATAGCCTTGTAGCTGTTGATTTCGCCAATCTTCAGCACCCCAAGTGCTGCCCACGCAGGCAAAGCAGCCATGGCCAGCACAGGCAAAGTCCAGCGCAATTGCATAGGTCGTCCTCCACGGTGTGGCACACACCATTTTGATTAATACTCAAATTGAGTATATGTAGTGGTAAAAAAAGCGCCGAGGCCTTGGGCACCCAGCACGAGCGCATTATGCTAAATCCGAGCATTAATCAATGTCAAGGTTTCCGTCACTTTTGCGCGCGGCGCAGCAGCTTATTACTAATCCATCTCAAACCAAAGACCGCAACCGCCCCCCTGGCCTGGCATTTCTCGGACAATACGAGTTTGAAATATAAAAAGTCGGCCTGCTATACCCCTTGCGCATATGCGCAGTACCTCCGGGTTCGCCAACTGGCTTTTTAAGCCCGGGCCGGTTGTGCCCGTTTTTACGCCATCCATCTCTTTTCATCATGAGTGCTTTTCTCGAAGAACGCGTCCTGTCCGTGCACCACTGGACCGACCGCCTGTTTTCCTTCACGACCACCCGTGACACCTCGCTGCGTTTCTCCAACGGCCACTTCACCATGATTGGCCTGAAGGTAGACGGCAAAAATCTGCTGCGTGCGTACTCGATTGCCAGCCCCAACTACGAAGAGCACCTGGAGTTTCTGTCGATCAAGGTCGAAGATGGCCCGCTGACTTCGCGTCTGCAGCACATCCAGGTGGGGGACACCATCATCGTCGGCAAAAAGCCCACAGGCACGCTGCTGATCGACTACCTGCTGCCTGGCAAGAACCTGTACATGATTGGCACCGGCACCGGCCTGGCCCCTTGGCTGGCCGTGGCACGCGACCCCGAAACCTACGAAAAGTTTGACAACGTGGTCGTGGTGCACGGCGTGCGTGAGGTGAAAGAGCTGGCCTACCAAGAAATGTTCGAGCAACTGCCCGAACATGAATTCTTGGGCGAGATCGTCAAGGGCAAGCTGCACTACTACCCCACCGTCACGCGCGAGCCTTTCCGCAACCAAGGCCGCATCACCGACCTGATCAACAACAACGTGTTCCCCCAGTGCCTGGGCCTGCCTGCACTGAACCCCGAGACCGACCGCGTCATGCTCTGCGGCAGCCCCGCCATGCTGGCGCAGCTCAAGGAAATGATGGAGCAGCGCGGCTTCAAGGAAGGCAACACCACCACCCCCGGTGACTTTGTGATCGAGCGCGCTTTCGTCGAAAAGTAAGCGGCTTGCACGGGCCACAGCCCAGCCTGCCCATGCACTGCATCGGCAGGCTTTTTTGTCCGCGAAAGCCCTCTGGCGCGACAACGGCGGGCTTCCCATAATCGGTGGCATGCCTGCCCGCTTGCCGCCCTCTTCCGATTCCAGCGACCGCAACTACGTCACCGCCTTGGCGCGCGGTCTGGATGTGCTGTCGTGTTTTCGCTCTGGCGAAAAACTGCTGGGCAACCAAGACATCGCCAAACGTTGCGGTCTGCCCAAGTCCACGGTGTCCCGGCTGACCTATACGCTGACCACGCTGGGCTATTTGATCCATGTGCCCAGCGAGGGCAAATACCGCCTGGGCACGGCCACGCTGGCGCTGGGCAGCGCCATGTTGTCGGGACTGGATGTGCGCAAGCTGGCACGGCCCTTGATGCACAAGCTCAGCGACATCACGCAAACCGAAGTGGCACTGGCCACGCGCGACCGGCACAACATGGTCTACATCGAACACAGCCCCAGCCCGCTGCCCATGGATTCCGACCTGAACATTGGCACCCGCCTGCCGCTGGGCACCACCGCCATGGGACGCGCATGGCTGGCGGCCTGCCCGCTGGATGAGCGCCAGCAAGCCATGGATTACCTGCAGGCCCATGCCCCAGACCAGTGGGAAGCCGCCATGCAGCAGCAGCACTTGTGGCCGCAGCACCAAGACCGCGCCCACCCGTGGCTGACCACCTCGTTTGGCGACTGGCTGCCGCATGTGAATGCGATTGCGCTGGCGTTTTCGCCCGGGCGTGGGCTGCCGCTGATGGCCATCAGCTGCGGCGGCCCCGCGCGGCTGATCTCTGCCGAGATGCTGATGCAACGCGCCAAGCCCGAGCTGGAGCGCATCGTGCGCCGCTTGCAGCAAGCCATCTACCAAGCGTAATCCCGGTCTTTTGCAGTAGCCAAGACGACAGCGTTTTTCACCCTGCAAACCTAGCATGTTCATCAGCGCGTTCCGCTACGCGGATCGACTGTTGCAGCACTTTCTAGGAGACACAAGCATGGGCGTGAAACAACTGTTTGACCTGAGCGGCAAGACCGCCTTGATTACCGGCGGATCGCGTGGACTGGGCCTGCAAATGGCCGAGGCCTTGGGCGAAATGGGCGCCAAGTTGGCCATTACCGCCCGCAAGGCCGACGAGCTGGCCGAGGCCAAGGCACACCTCGAAGGCTTGGGCATTGAAGTGCACACTTTCGCCAACGATCTGCAAAATTTTGACGCGATTCCTGCCCTGGTCGATGACGTTCTGGCCCAGCTGGGCACCATCGACATTCTGGTCAACAACGCCGGGGCAACCTGGGGCGAAAAGGCCGAAGACTATCCCGATGCAGCGTGGCACAAGGTGATGAACCTGAACGTCTCGGCCCCCTTCTTTCTGACGCGCGAAGTGGCCAAGCGCGTGATGATTCCCAAGGGCCAAGGCAACATCATCATCACCGCCTCGGTAGCGGCGTTCAAGGGCACGCCACCCGGCATGAACACCGTGGCCTACAACACCTCCAAAGCCGCCGCCGTGCACCTGGCGCGCACGCTGGCTTCGGAATGGGGCCACTACGGCATCCGGGTGAACTCGATCTGCCCGGGCTTTTTCCCCAGCAAGCTGGCCAGCGGTTTGATCGACAAACTGGGCGACCAGCTCATCGCCCGCGCGCCGCTGCGCCGCATTGGCGGTGAAGAAGATTTGAAAGGCGCCGTGGTGTATTTGGCGTCAGACGCTTCACGCCACATGACGGGCCAGGCCCTGGTGCTCGATGGCGGAGCCAGCTTGATCTGATTGCAATATAAGTAGCAGCCAGCGCTCTTCATCTAATGGTTTCAGCTACAAAACGCATGGAAACCCTTTATTTGCAAGCGCCAGCAGCTACTTTTATGGATTAATCAGCTTCCTTCCGGCCACAAAAAAAGCGCACCGCAGTGCGCTTTTTTGTTGGCATCTACCGAACGGTCGGCTTATTTTTTCTCGGTGCTGACCACGATGATCTTGCCATCTTTGACCGCGCCGCCCCGTTCCTTGGTCAGCGTGCCACCGCGCTCGTTCACGCCCAGCACACCGCCGGGGTTGACTTGCGAGGACAGCGCTTTGTAGCCCGCGTCCAGCTTGGCATGGATGGCCTTGGCATCGCTGGCCGTGCCCGCCAGTTGCATGGCCTTGGCAGTCGCATGCACGGCAGTGTAGTTCCACAGTGCTTCGGAGCCCGGCACACGGCCCTCAAACTTCTTGCCAAAGCGCTCCATAAAAGCCTTGTTATCCGGCGATGGGTCGGCCGACACGGGCAGCACGCCAATCGCGCCTTCCAGCGGCTCCATGCCGCCCACCACGCGCGCCATTTCATCGAGCTTGGCCTGGTCCATCACCAGGAAACCGCCCTTAAAGCCCAGCTCCCGCGCCTGCTTGACCACCAGCGCGGTGGGCTCGGAGGCACCGCCGACAAACAGCACATCGGGCTTGGCCGCCAGCGCCTTGCTCACGCCGCTGTAAAAGTCGGTGGCGCGGTTGTAGCTCATGGGGTTTTCCGCCACCACGGTACCGCCCAGCTTTTCCCAGCCGGGCTTGAAGGCTGCCGCCCAGGCCTTGCCGTAGTCGTGGTCCGCGCCAATCATCGCCACCTTCTTGCCGTAACGCTGCATCAGGTAGTTGGAAAAGGGCTCGATGTAGGTGGTGAACTCGGGCGGAATGCGCAGCGTCAGCTTGTTGCCGCGATCGGTGATCTGCGGCACCGAGCTGTAGGCCAGCACGATGAAGTTGTTGCGCTCGTTGGTGGTCTGCAACGCAAAAATGCCACCCGAATGGGGCACCAGCACGGCCGGTGTTTTGTACTGCTGTACCAGGCGCTGGGCGTTGATGGCAGTCTCGGAAGGGTTGTACTTGTCGTCCAGTGGAACGATCTCAAACTTCACCTTTTTGCCGCCCACATCCAGGTTGGCCGCGTTGAGCTCATCGGCCGCCAGCAGCATGCCATCGAGGGCATTCTTGCCGTACTGGGCCGCCCCCCCCGACAGCGGGCCGGAGTAGCCAATCTTCACCACCTCTTGCGCCATCGCGGGTGCTGCAAAAGTGGCGGCACAGGCCAAGGCCAGCCCGGTCAGCTGGCGGCGATTGAGTCGAGAAAATGCACGCATGGTTGTCTCCTTGTGTAGGTATGGATTCGCGTGAGAAAAACAGGGGTCAAGCGCCGATATAGGCTTTGCGGATGGAGTCATCCGCCAGGAGTTCATCCGGCTTGCCTTCGCGCACGATGTGGCCGTTTTCCAGCACATAGGCGCGGTGCGCGATCTTCAGCGCCGCAAAGGCGTTTTGCTCGGCCAGCAGCACCGTGGTGCCGCTTTGGTTGATGCGCTGAATGACTTCAAACATCTGCTTGATGACCAAGGGCGCCAGGCCCAGCGAAGGCTCATCCAGCAGCAGCACTTTGGGCCGGCCCATCATGGCGCGGCCAATGGCCACCATCTGCTGCTGGCCGCCCGAGAGCGAACCCGCCGGGTCGTCTTTTTTGTCGCGCAAGATGGGGAACAGCGCAAACACCTCTTCCAGAATTTGCTGGCTGGGGCCGGCGTCTCGGCGGTGCACGTACGCCCCGAGCTCCAGGTTCTTTTGCACCGTCATTTGCGGAAACAGCTTGCGCCCTTCGGGGCACTGCACAACGCCCGATTGCACGATGGTGCTGGGCTTGCTGCCCACCAGCTCCTTACCCTCCCAGGTGATGGAGCCACCGGCGGCCTGGTGAATGCCACTGGCCGTCAAGAACAGCGAACTCTTGCCCGCGCCATTGGCGCCCAGCAGCACCACCAGCTCGCCCTTGTCGGCGTGCAGGCTGACCTTGTCCAGCGCCAGAAAACTGCCGTACTTCAGCGATACGTTCTCAAACTTCAGCATGCTCGCTCCCCAGGTAGGCATCGATCACCGCCGGGTTGCGGCGGATGGCATCGGGTGTGCCTTCGGCAATTTTTTCGCCATAGCTCAGCACCAAAATTTTGTCGGCCAGGCTCATGATCATGGCCATCTTGTGCTCGATCAGCGCCACCGTCATGCCGTGCTGCACAAACTTGCGGATCAGTTGTGCCAGCCCTTCGGTTTCTTCGGGGTTGACGCCACCTGCGGGCTCATCGAGCAGCAACAACTTGGGGTCGGTGGCCAGCGCCAAAGCGAAAGCCACGCGCTTGCGCTCTTCCTGCGAGATGTCGCCCGCCAAGCGGTGGGCGATGGGCGAGAGGCCGACAAAGTCCAGCGCATCACGCGCTTTTTCGCGGCACACACGCTCTTCCTCACGCAGGCGGCTGGAGCCGCGCAGCACATCCCAGAGCCCCGAGTGCGTGCGCAGGCGGTGGCCCACGATGAGGTTGTCCAGCACCGTGGCTTTATCAAACAGCGAGGTGGATTGGAAGGTGCGCGCAATGCCCAGTTTGGCCACCTGGTCAGGGCGCAGCGAGGTCACGTCTTGCCCGTTGAAGGTGATGGTGCCGCTGGTGGGCTTGTGCATGGAGCTGATCAGGTTAAAGAACGTGGTCTTGCCAGCGCCATTGGGGCCAATGATGGCGTTGATCTTGCCTTCTTCAATCACCGTGCTGACGTCGTTCACGGCCGCCAGGCCGCCAAACTTCTTGGTGAGTTTCTCAATCTTGAGCATGGGGCTTGCCCTCCTTGGCATCACGGCGTGCGCGCCACGCCAGAAAACTGCCCACAATGCCGTGGGGCAAGAAGATGACCAGCGCCACCAAAATGGGGCCGAACACGATGAAGCGGTACTCCTGCAGGAACTGCAGCGACTGCGTGAGCCATGGCATGCCAATGGCGCCCAGCAGGGGGCCCAATACCGTGCCCAAGCCACCCACGATCATGAAAATCATCATGTCAAAGGTGTGCTGCGCACCGGCAATATCTGGCCCGATAAAACGCACAAAACCCGCGTACAGCCCGCCCGCCATACCGGCGTAGAAGACGCTGAGCATGAAGGCCAGGGTCTTGTTGCGCATGAGGTTGATGCCCAGCGCCTCCGCCAGCTCATCGCTGTTGCGAATCGCAATGAAAGTGCGGCCCAGCAGCGATTTGACGATGCGGCGCATGGCCCACACCGCCATCACCAAGAAAAACAGTGTGAGGTAGTACAGCGCCACGGGCGATTCAAACGCCACAGAGCCAATCGGCTCAGGCGCGGGGATGCCCATGATGCCCACCGTGCCGTGCGTGAGGCTCTCCCACTTCTCGATCAGCAGGAACATGATGTAGCCCACGCACAGCGTGAAGATCGAGAAGAAATGACCCTTGAGGCGCAACGACACAATGCCGACAAAATAACCCATGAAGGCACTGACCACGCCTGCCATGGGGAAGGCGGCCCAGAAACTCCAGCCATGGTCCACCGTCAAGATACCGACGGTATACGCGCCGACCGCCATAAAGCCCGCGTGCGCCAGATTGAGCTGACCGGTGTAGCCCGTAATCAGGTTCAAGCCCAGCGTGGCAATCGCAAAGATGAACGCAGTGCTCATCACGGTGAGGTGGTAGTCATTGCCCGCCACCCACGGGAACACCAAACTGGCAGCCAGCAGCAGCCCCCACGCCAATTTGCTATCGATAAAGCCTTTCATCTCAGCGCCCCCTCTTTGCAAACAGGCCCTCGGGGCGCATCGACAAGATCACCACCAGCAGCACAAAGGCGATGATGTCCTTGTAGTCGGTGGAGATGTAATAAGCACCAAAACTCTCGGCAAACCCGATGATTAGTCCGCCCACAATGGCGCCGGGAATGCTGCCCATGCCCCCCAAAATAATGATCACAAAAGCCTTGGTGATCACCAGATGCCCCATGGCGGGATAGACCAAATTGATCGGGGCGTACAGCGTGGCCGCCACGGCAGCCAGCACCCCCGAGATGGCAAACGTCAGCATGGCGACGCGGTTGGCATCAATGCCCACAATGGATGCACCATCGCGGTTTTGCGCCATGGCGATGATGGTAGAGCCCATCACCGTGCGCGTCAGGAACAGGTGCAGCGCCACCATCAACGCAAACGCGGCGGCAATGATCAGCAAGCGCTGCGCAGGCGCGGTGATGCCCCCCAGATCAATGATGCTGGTGTAAGGCGTTTGCATGCGCTGAAAGTCTGCACCCCAGATGGCTTGGGCGGCAGCTTCCAGAAACAGCAGCACGCCAATCGCGGCGATCATGGGGTGAATGCCCGAGGCATTGCGCAGTGGGTGAAACACCAAGCGTTCGCTGATCACCGCCATCACCGCCACCACACCGGCGGCCACCAGCATGGCCAGCCAATAATTCAAGCCCCAGGCATTCATGGCGTGGAAGGCCACAAACGCACCAATCATGTAGAACGCACCGTGCGCAAAATTGGGCACATGCAAAATGCCGTACACCAGCGTCAGACCCAGCGCCACCAATCCATAGATACCGCCCAATGTCAGGCCATTGAGCACTTGCTGCAGAAAAACGTCCATCACGCCCTCCCGCTGTATGAGCGGCTGTGCATGGCTGCAAAGCACGCTCCGTGGTTGTTTGGCATCCCGGTCTCCTTGTCTGTTGACGGTGCAGTTTTTCACTGCGGCGCAACCAGACTAGGGGGAGTTTTTCCAAATAACCAGCCGAGAATTCCGCTGTGCAGAACTTTTCGGGCAAACCCCGAGCAATTTTCCTCGCGCGCTGTAACGCAGTTGACGCGCGCTGCGGGGAAACCTCATCAGGGTAATAACGGTGTGCTGCCAGGGTTTGGCAGAAAGCGCAAAATTGCAGCCATGAGCGATACATCTACCCTTTTACGTCGACAGCTGCAACAACTGGAAGCCGAACTGCGCGCGGCTTCGCTGTGGAGTGCCCAGCCTCCTTCGGCAGAGGCGATGGCATCTGCCATGCCCTTCATGTACGACACCTTGCAAATCGAGGAATGGCTGCAGTGGGTGTTCGTGCCACGCATGCATGCGCTGCTTGATGCCAATGCCGGACTGCCTGATAGCTGCAGCGTGCACCCGCTGGCAGAGCATGAATGGACCAACCGTCTGCCGCACGGCACCCATGGCGCCGCACTCCAGCTGCTGGCAGACATCGATGCCACGCTGACCAAGGCCTAAACCCCGCTTTCACCGCCAAGCAGCACACCTACCATGTCAGCGTACCCCTCAAATCTCAGGCCATCGCTGGCTGCCTTGAGAGCCTACGCTGCGTGGCACCATCGACCGCTCGGGGGGTAAGCCCGCCAAGCGGGCTTCGCTTCGCAACACGTTGCGGCGGTGCTGCATCTCCCACGCTTTGGCGCAGCTGGCCCCCAGCAGCAAAATGGCCGATGTGACATAAATCCACATCAGCACCACCACCAGTGAGCCTGCAGCCCCGTACGCGGACACCACCGCCGCTGTGGACAAATACCAGGCAAGCGCCTGTTTGCTCAGCATGAACAAGGTGGACGACACCACCGCGCCCAGCACCAGATAACGCAGCTGGGGTTTGCGGCCTGTGCCTATGCGCATGAGACCCACAAACAGCACCGTCATCACCACCAGGGACACGCCTTCGTTGACCAGACTCACCACCAGCCCGGGTGGCTCCATATTGAGCCAATTGCCTGCCAACTGGGTGAACATCTTGATGGCGGTCGACAGCACCATGGTCACCAGCATCAAAAAACCCACCACCAGCACATACGCCAATCCACGCAGGCGCAGCGTGGCCAGCTTCCACCATGCTTTTTGCGGCGGGGGTGGCTCGTTCGCACCAAACCTCCATAGTTTGTTGAGCGAATTTTGCAGTTCAACAAACACCCCCGTCGCACCGGAAAGCAGCAAGACAAATGCGGCGATGGATGCCAAACGCCCTTGTGCAGGCGCTTGGGCGCTGGCCAATGCCCCTTGCACCACGCTGGCACCACGCTCGCCCATCACGCCCCGCACCTGATCGAGCAAGGTGCTTTCCACCACGCTGCGGTCCATCCACCAGCCTAGCAAGCCCACGATCAGCAGCACCAGCGGTGAAAGACTGAGCAGGCCGTAAAACGTCATGGCTGCGCTCATGCGCAAGCCGTCGGCATCCAGCCACAGCTTGATGGCATCCACAAAAGGTTGAAATGGGCGCAACCATCGCGCGAGGTGCTGGTTCCAGCTGGAGCGTACAAAAGCCATAACCGCCATTGTGGCGGGCACCCCAAGCCTGCGGGTGTCAGCGCACGCCGCTGCACGCGATCAACCCTCCCCGTGCGCCTGCAATGCGGACTGCTGTCCTGCTGTCCTGCTGTCCTGCTGTCCTGCTGTCCTGCTGTCCTGCTGTCCTGCTGTCCTGCTGTCCTGCTGTCCTGCTGTCCTGCTGTCCTGCTGTCCTGCTGTCCTGATGACGCATGATTTTTTGCCTGCTGATACCCGCGTTTTCCCTGATCAAGAACTCTGGCGTGCCAGCACTCGCTGTGGTCAACTGCGGGTTGCCACTTAGGGCAAAACCCGCAAAAAGACCAATAAACACTGTTTGAACGACAGTCAAATCAGGGAGACGACATCCATGCAAACCACTTTCACCGCTGCATCGCCTGCGGATCGCGTGCTATGCCCCGCTTTGCGCGAGCGCATCATGACGGCCGATCAGGCCGCCAGCCTGATCCAGTCCGGCATGACGCTGGGCATGAGCGGCTTCACGCCGGCGGGGGCGCCCAAGGCCGTGCCCCAGGCGCTGGCGCGTCGCATTGAAGAGCAAAACGCCCATGGCGGCAACTTCCGCATCAGCCTGTGGACGGGGGCCTCCACCTCGGCCGAGCTGGACGGCGCCCTGGCCAAGGTGCACGGCATCGAACGCCGCCTGCCCTACCAGTCCGATCCGACGGTGCGCAAGGAGATCAACGACGGCCGCATGCAGTACGTCGACATCCACCTCTCGCACGTGGCGCAGTACGTGTGGTTCGGCTTTCTGGGCCACCTGGACGTGGCGGTGATCGAGGTGGCGGGCATCCTGCCTGACGGGCGCCTGATCCCCTCCACCTCAGTGGGCAACAACAAGACCTGGCTGGAGCAGGCCGACAAGATCATTCTGGAAGTTAACAGCGCCCAGCCGGCCGAGCTGGAGGGCATGCACGACATCTACTACGGCGCCGCCGTGCCGCCCAAGCGCAAGCCCATTCCCATGGAGCACCCGTTTGACCGCATTGGCGACCCCTACCTGCACTGCGATCTGAGCAAGGTAATTGCCGTGGTGCCCACACAGCAGCGCGACAAGCTAGCGGCTTTCACGGCACCTGATGAAGACTCCAACCGCATTGCCCAGCACATCATCGACTTTCTGCAGCACGAAGTGAAGGTAGGCCGCCTGCCGCCCGAGCTGCTGCCCCTGCAGTCGGGCGTGGGCAATATCGCCAACGCCGTGCTGGCCGGCCTGAACCACGGCCCCTTCGACCACCTGAACGCCTACACCGAGGTACTGCAGGACGGCATGCTGGACATGCTGGAATCGGGCAAGCTCGACACCGCCTCCACCACCTCTTTGGCGCTCAGCCCCGAGACCATGGAGCGCTTTCTGGCCAACATCGAGTACTACCGCCAGCGCATCATCCTGCGCCCGCAGGAAATCTCGAACCACCCCGAGCTGATCCGCCGCATGGGCCTGATCTCCATGAACGCACTGATCGAGGCCGACATGTACGGCAACGTCAACAGCACGCACGTCATGGGTTCATCCATCATGAACGGCATTGGCGGCAGCGGCGACTTTGCGCGCAACGCCTACCTATCCATCTTCATGACGCCGTCCATGGCCAAGGGCGGCAAGATCAGCTGCATCGTGCCCATGGTGTCCCACGTGGACCACACCGAGCACGATGTGCAGGTCATCGTCACCGAACAAGGCCTGGCCGATCTGCGCGGCCTGGCGCCGGTGCAGCGGGCACGCTTGATCATCGAGAAATGCGTGCACCCCGACTACAAGGCCGCGATGACCGACTACCTGGAGCGCGCGCTGCGCGATGCGCCTGGCAAGCACACGCCGCACCTGCTGGACGAGGCCTACGCCTGGCACCAGCGCTACCTGAAGACCGGCAGCATGCAAACTGCCCGGCCTGTGCTGCGCGCGGCATAAGGGGCAGAAGCCGCATAAGCAATGCAATAGGACAGCAAGAGCGTTGCAGCGCTCTTACTAGATGTCAGCTTAGAACTGCCAGCGCACCTCGCCCAGCCCTTCAAAGCGCACAGTCACCAGATCGCCTGCTTGCACCTGGGGGCAGCCCGTCCAGGTGCCAGTCGTGACCACCGTGCCTGCCTGCACCGTTCCGTAATGCTGCGTCACATGCTGCAGCCACGCAGGCAACAACCAGGTAGGGTCTTGCAAGCTGTGGGTGCCAGTAAAGCCTTGCACCGCCTCGTCATTGACCTGTAGCGAGCAGCGTTGGGCTGACCAGTTGTGTGTACGCAGCGGCGCAAAGTCTTGCCATGGGCCCAGCACCAGACCACCGTGGCATTGGCCATCTGCCAGCAACGTCAGCGCCGGGGCCTGGGTGCCTTCGCGCCAGCGGCTGTCTACAAACTCTATCGCGACTGCATAGGCATCGATCAAGTCGATGGCGGTTTCTGGCGTCAGTGCTGCCGCTTGGTCTGCCGTCACCGCCTGCCGAATTCGCAGCGCAATTTCACCTTCTACACCCCGCAAGCTAAAGACGTGGGCTGGGGCTGCAGCCGTGGTTACATCGGTGTGCACCCCGGGTTCCGGCAGCGGCGCATGAATCAGCGCTGCCGCATCGCGTGCGGGGCCACCTGATTTCCAGTACCGGGGCACACTGCCTGCCGGCCACCATTTGCGGGCCACCGCCAAGGCGTTGTGGACTGCGCGCGCATCCGCAGCACTGGTCAGCATATAGACCACGTCCTCGCCGCGCGCGGAGCGCTCGCCGAGCTTGTGGCACCACCACAGCGCATCGGCAATGGAATAGGTGTCTTGCGGCAAATCGGGCGCAATTTTGGGCCAGTCGGGCAGCACGTCCTCGGGGTCGTCCTGGGCCAGCAGGCTCAGGCCCAGAGGGGGCTGATTGGCAAAAGGCGATGGCCCTCCTGCTTGGGGAGCACAAAAGCCTGTGGGGCAATCTTTTTCGGATTCAGTCGACATGGGCGCCATCATGGCAAAACTGTGCAGCTTTGTGCGCCGCAGGGAATTGGCGCCCACGCCCAGATGCTGGATTCCTGATACCCCTTTACGGTCTTTGGTACGCCCTCCACGCTGCAAAGACCGGGCTTGATTTTTCTACAGTGGATTTATGTGCAGATTTAGCGTTCAATGGGATGCGACTTCTGTGTTTTTCGCGCATTTTGCATGGTTATGCAAAATATTTATAGCAACGCAAGCAAGCGGCCTTGGACAGCACACCACAGCCTGCGTACGCTGAAAAAAGCACGCCAAGCCTTCTCAAGCCTTCTGTTTGCCACGGTTTGGTTGCATTACTTTTTCGAGGTATTTATGCCTGCACATGACTCTTCCGCGCATCTGATAACCCATGCTTTGCCGTCTTATCTGAACCCCGACGACGTCGGCCCCTGGGGCACCTACCTGCAGCAGGTGGATCGCGTCACGCCCTATCTGGGTTCGCTGGCCCGCTGGGTGGAGACGCTAAAACGCCCCAAGCGCATCCTGATCGTGGATGTGCCCATCGAGATGGATGACGGCTCTATCGCCCACTTTGAGGGCTACCGCGTGCAGCACAACCTCAGCCGTGGCCCCGGCAAGGGCGGCGTGCGCTTTCACCAAGATGTCACGCTATCGGAAGTGATGGCGCTGTCAGCGTGGATGTCGATCAAGAATGCCGCTGTCAACGTGCCCTACGGCGGCGCCAAGGGCGGCATCCGCGTAGATCCACGCAAGCTCTCCAAGGGTGAGCTGGAACGCCTGACCCGCCGCTACACCAGCGAGATTGGCCTGCTGATTGGCCCAACCAAGGACATCCCCGCACCCGACGTGAACACCAACGGCCAGATCATGGCCTGGATGATGGACACCTACTCCATGAACACAGGCGCCACCGCCACCGGCGTGGTCACCGGCAAGCCCGTGGATCTGGGCGGTTCACTGGGTCGGGTTGAGGCCACGGGCCGTGGTGTATTCACCGTGGGCGTAGAAGCGGCCAAGCTGATTGGCCTGCGGCTGGAAGGGGCGCGAATCGCCGTACAAGGTTTTGGCAATGTGGGCGGCACCGCCGGCAAGCTGTTTGCCGATGCAGGCGCCAAAGTGGTGGCGGTGCAAGACCATACGGGCAGCATCTACAACGCCCAGGGTCTGGATGCCCTCGCCTTGCAGGAACATGTGCGCACCCAGGGTGGCGTGCAAGGCTTCCCCGATGCGGAAAGCATGGAAGCGGAGGCTTTCTGGGCCGTCGACTGCGACATCCTGATTCCCGCTGCACTGGAAGGCCAGATCAACAAGGACAACGCCCAACGCATCAAGGCCAAGATGGTGATTGAAGGCGCCAACGGCCCCACCACCCCCGAAGCCGACGACATCCTGCATGACAAGGGCGTGCTGGTGCTGCCCGACGTGATCGCCAATGCAGGCGGCGTGACGGTGTCGTACTTCGAATGGGTGCAGGACTTCTCCAGCTTCTTTTGGAGCGAAGATGAAATCAATGCCCGCCTGGTGCGCATCATGCAAGAGGCGTTTGCAGGGGTCTGGAAAGTCGCGCAAGAGAACAAAGTCAGTCTGCGCACCGCAACGTTCATCGTGGCGTGCCAGCGCATCTTGCATGCCCGTGAAATGCGCGGCCTGTACCCCTAAATTCTGCGCGCAGCACCCCGTGCCCCCTGCACCACAAAGCGGCCATTGGGCCGCTTTGTTTTAGGTGCGTTGCTGGGCCCAGGCGTGTCGGCGCAAGGTGCGCTGTGCCAGTTGCAACACAGGGGCGTCCACCATCTTGCCGCCCACCACGCACACCCCACCTTGTGCCGTTTCAATGGCTTGCACCACGGTCTGAGCATGGGCCACCTCGGCTGCGCTGGGGGCAAAGACACCGTTGGCCAGCGGCACTTGGGCTGGGTGAATGCACAGCTTGCCGCCAAAGCCCATGCGCAGAGCACGTCGGGCATCACCTTGCATACGCGTGGCATCTTTCGTCTCCACCGTCACGCCATCCACCGGCTGGCCAATGCCAGCCCGACGCGAAGCCATGACCAGGGCCATGCGAATGGGCAGCAGTTCGGCCTCATCGGCATCGCATTGCATGCCAGCATCCACTTGAAAATCCAGATGGCCAAACGCCAAGCGCTGCACCTGTGGCGCACGCGCCAAGGCATCTAAGGCATCGATGCCGGCCACGGTCTCCACCAATGCAACCAAAGCACATGCCGCACCGGCTTGCTCCGCGATCACCGCCAACTGCGCAGGCGATTCCGACTTGGGCACGACGGCGCCCGCCACGCCTTGCGCTACCAAGCGCGCCAAGGCCTGCACATCGCCGTCAAACCATGCGGAGCCTGGCGCGTTGATGCGAACCAGCAAGCGTGCGCGCTGGGCTGCAGACAGCGTCTGTACCGCTGCTAGCAGCGCCTCGCGGGCCTGGGCTTTATCGGCTGGGGCGACCGCATCCTCCCAATCCGCAATCACCATGTCCGCCTGACTGGCCAAGGCCTTGTGCAGGCGCTCTGGCTGCGTGGCAGGAACAAACAAAAACGTGCAGGCGTTGCGCAACAAATCAGACATGGCAAAAGCATTCAACCCCAAGCTCAGGCTTGCGGCAGGTATTCAGAAATTTCGATCAAGTTCAGATCCGGGTCACGCACATACACGGAACGAATCGCGCCGTGTGCGCCGGTACGCAGCACAGGGCCACATTCAATTTCAACGCCATGCTGTGCCAAATGTGCCTGCACCTGCTCCAGCGGCAAGCTGGCAATCAGGCACAGATCCAGTGCACCGGGTGTGGGATGCTGGGCCTTGGGTTCAAACTCTCGCCCTGCCAGATGCAGGTTGATTTTTTGCGCCCCAAACACGAAGGCCTTGCGGCCTTCCCCAAAGGTTTCCAGGCGCATGCCCAGCACCTCCACATAAAAGCGCACGCAGGCAGCTTCATGGCGGGTGGTCAGCACCAGATGGTCAAGGTGATCAATCATGGAAGTGGTGTTGGCAAGGTGCTGAAAACAGGTCTTCAGCACCTTGGGTGGATCGATTACTCTGCCGTCACGCCGGTTTCTTTGATGACCTTGCCCCAGCGTGCCACTTCAGCCTCAAGGTGCTTGCGCAGACCTTCTGGGGTGGCTTTTTCTGGGGAGACCAAGTCCGAGCTCAGGTCTGCAATGCGGGCCTTCACGGTGTCATCTTTCAGCGCCACATTCAGTGCCTTGTTGATTTTGTCGATCACTTCCTTGGGCGTACCCTTGGGCGCATACATGCCGTGCCAGACCTTCACGTCAAAGCCTTTGAGGCCTTGCTCATTCAGCGTCGGGATATTGGGCAGCGAGGACAGGCGCTCTGGCGTGGTCACGCCAAATACCTTGGCACGCTTGCCATCCTTGATCACGGGCACGGTTTGTGTGGTCTGGTCGCACAGCAAATCCACCTGACCGCCCATCAAGTCATTCATGGCCGGGCCCGCGCCCTTGTACGGCACGGTGGTCAGGTTCACGCCCAGTTGGTGCATCAGCAACATGCCGCACAGCTGCGACACCGCGCCAATACCGGCGTTGGCCAGCGACACCTTGTCTTGGTTCTTCTTGACGTAGTCCTGCAGCTCCTGGAAATTGTTCGCGGGAAAGTCCTTGCGCGACAGCAGCGTCATGGGCACATCCAGCACCTGGCCGATGTACTCAAAATCTTTCAGCGGGTCGTAAGGCAGCTTTTTGTACAGCGCTGGCGCAGTGGCCATGCCCATGTGGTGGATCAGGATGGTGTAGCCGTCGTTCTTGGACTTGGCCACGCGGGTCGGTGCAATCGTGCCCCCTGCGCCCACGGTGTTTTCCACCAGTACGCTCTGGCCCAGGCTTTGGCCCATGGGCACTGCCAGCAGGCGCGCCACCACATCGGTGGGGCCACCGGCGCTGTAGGGCACCACCAAGGTGATGGGCTTGTCGGGCCAGTTGCTGGCCAGTGCACTGCCCATGCCGCAGGCAAGGACGGCACCGGCTGCGCAAGCTTGCAATGCCCAGCGGCGCGTAGAGCGATGGGATGAATAGGTCATTGTGGTCTCCTAGGTAGACATGGGACGGGCGTTTTCAGGGCGCCTCTACTCCCGGGGGGAACACATACCGATGGCCCCCGCCATCGGTATGCACATAAGGTGGGGGAACAGCTTGTCAGGCCAGCAATGCGGTCACGCGGGGCCACAGGGCCACCTGCCACAGCCGGGCCACAGCATGGCGTGCTTGCTCAGCAGGCACCTGGCTGCCATAGGCCGCCAGGCGCAAGGCCTTGTCGGTGATCTCCTGGCGGCTCAAGGTGTTGCCGGGGTCGCCCTTGGGCTCATCCACCCGGCCATGCAGCGTGCGGCCATCGCTCGTTTGTACGGTGACTTTGCCAATCCAGCGCTGGGGATAAGCCGTATCGACTTCGGCATCCAGCACCATCTGCACCTTCTCGCGCACTGCCACTGTTTCGGGCGACTGAAAGTGCGCGTCAAATTCATTGAGGCCCGCAAACCCAAAGCGGGCGGCCAGCCCCAGCACGGTGCCCATGGAAAACTTGCTCTGGTGCACGGTGCTGGGGTTCACCACGGGGCCCAGCACGTCGATGGCACCATGGTGCACATGGCAGGTTACTTGGGCGATGTCTGCGGGCTGCAAATGGTTTTGCTGCATCACTTGCAGCAGCGCATCGGCTGCAGGGTGGGTGTGACGGCAAGACGCATGCCACTTAAAACTCGTCTCGGCCGTGGCCCAGCGCGTACCGAGGCCCTCGGTGAGTTTGGCGGGGTTGGCATCGGTACTCATGCCCGCAGCCAGGCCCTGCGGGCCGGTGAAGATGTCTTGCGCACCGGTAAAACCATCTTTAGCCAGGTACGCGGCCATCAAGCCTGCTGCTGCGGCGTGTGCGGTGTGCAGTTGCTTGCTGTCGGCGGCGGTGCGCAGAAACTCCCACAGGCCTGCAGCCTGCGTACCTGCCGATCCCAGCGCATGCTGCATTTGCGCGGGTGTCAGGCCCAGCAAATTGCCCACGGCTGCGGCGGCAGCCAGCGTGCCTGCGGTGCCGGTGGTATGGAAGATGCGGTAGTGGCTGCGGCCCAGAAACTCGCCCACGCGGATGCCAACCTCATAGCCCGCCACGCAGGCGGCCATGAGTTGCTCGCCGGAGGCGCCAATGCTTTGTGCCACCGCCACCGCCGGCGGGAAGACCACCGCCGCCGGGTGGAACACCGAGCCGTTGTGCACATCGTCTTGCTCGGCCACGTGCGCAGCTGCCGCGTTGGCCAGGGCCGCCATCATGGGCGATGTGGTGGTGCGCTGGCCGATCACTTCGCAAGGGCCGCTGGCTGGGCCTTGCGACAGCGCAAAGCGCGTGATGCTTTGCACCGGGCGGGCACTTTGGCCCGCCAACACGGAGCCAAACCAATCCACCCACAGGTCTTCGGTTTTGCGCTGCACGGCCTCGGGCACATCGCCCCACTTCAGGGTGGCGGCGAACTGTGCCAAGGGGTGCACAGCGACTTGGTTTTCTTGCTTCATTTTTGCCTCCAAGGCAGGTAGCACTTGCGCTAGCTGCTATTTATTTATGCATTCACAGCGGCGATCTGCTCAGCGCTCCAGCCCAGTTCGGCCAGGATGCTGGCGTTGTGCTGGCCCACGGCGGGCACGGGCTCCATGCGGTAGTCAAACGCGCTGTTCACGCCGGGCGGCAACAGCGCAGGCACCTCACCCACGGGCGTGCCCACGGTGCGCCAGCGCTGGCGCGCTTGCAGCTGTGGGTGCAGCCACAGATCGGCCATCTCATTGACGCGGGCGTTAGCAATGCCGGCGGCCTCTAGCCGTTCCACCACCTGCGCGGCAGTCAGTGCGGCAAAGGTTTTGACAATCAGTGCCTGCAGGGCTTCGCGGTGGGTATTGCGCTGGGCATTGCTGTCAAAGCGTGCATCGATGGCTACTTCGGGCTGCTGCAGCACGGTGTCGCAGAACGCTTTCCACTCGCGCTCGTTTTGTAGGCCCAGCATCACGGTCTTGCCGTCCCCGGCGACGAAGGGGCCATAGGGGTAGATGCTGGCGTGGCTGGCACCGGTGCGCGGCGGCGGTGGCGCGCCGTCGTAGGCGTAGTACAGCGGGTAGCCCATCCACTCGCCCATGGCTTCGAGCATGGACACGTCAATGTGGCTGCCGCTGCCCGTCTTGCCGCGCAGCAGCAGGGCCGAGAGGATGTTGGTATAGGCGTACATGCCCGCCGCAATATCGGCCACGGAGATGCCCGATTTGCTGGGCGTGTCGGGCGTACCGGTGACGGATAAAAAACCGGCTTCGCTCTGAATCAGCAGGTCATACGCCTTCTTGTCGCGGTACGGCCCATCGGCGCCATAGCCGCTGATGTCACAGACGATGAGCTTGGGGTTCACGTCCTTGAGGGCTTCGTACGACAGCCCCATGCGCGCAGCAGCACCGGGCGCCAGGTTTTGCACCAGCACGTCGGCGGTCTTCAGCAGCTCCAGCAGCGCCTGCTTGGCCTGGGGCTGCTTCACATCCAGCGCCAGGCTTTCTTTGCTGCGGTTGATCCAGGTGAAGTGCGAGGACTGGCCCTTCACCCGCTGGTCGTAGCCGCGCGCAAAGTCGCCGCTGCCGGGGCGCTCCACCTTGATGACGCGCGCCCCTAAATCGGCCAGCTGGCGCGTGCAAAACGGTGCGGCGACTGCGTGTTCCAGCGAGATGACAGTGATGCCATCTAGCGGACGGGGGCGTTCAGAGACTGCCATGTCAAACTCCCCCGTCCTTTAGAACGAACGTGGCAGACCCAGCAGGTGCTCGGCCACGTAGGAATAGATCAGGTTGGTCGAAATCGGCGCCACCTGGTACAGGCGGGTTTCGCGGAATTTGCGCTCCACGTCGTACTCGCAGGCAAAGCCAAAACCGCCGTGGAATTGCAGGCAGGCATTCGCTGCCTCCCAGCTGGCCTTGGCGGCCAAATACTTGGCCATGTTGGCCTGTGCGCCCATGTGCTCGTGCTTGTCGTACAGCTCGCACGCCTTCCAGCGCATCAGGTTGGCGGCTTCCAGCTCGATAAAGGTCTCGGCAATCGGGAACTGCACACCCTGGTTCTGCCCAATCGGGCGGCCAAACACCGTGCGGTCTTTGACGTACTTGGTCACGCGGTCGATGAACCAGTAGCCATCGCCAATGCACTCGGCGGCAATCAGCGTGCGCTCGGCATTCAGGCCGTCCAGGATGTACTTGAATCCCTTACCCTCTTCGCCAATCAGGTTCTCGGCGGGGATTTCTAGGTCTTCAAAGAACAGCTCGTTGGTCTCATGGTTGACCATATTGGGGATGGGGCGCACGGTCATGCCCTTTTGCTCCGCTTCGCGCAAATCGACCATGAAAATCGACATGCCTTCGCTCTTCTTGCTCACCTCGGCCAGCGGCGTGGTGCGCGCCAAGAGAATCATGAAGTCGCTGTGCTGGATGCGGCTGATCCAGACTTTTTGGCCGTTGATGACGTACTTGTCGCCCTTCTTGACGGCGCTGGTCTTGATCTTGGTGGTGTCGGTGCCCGTAGTGGGCTCGGTCACACCCATGGACTGCAGGCGCCATTCGCCCGAGGCAATTTTGGGCAGGTATTTTTCCTTTTGCGCCTTGGAGCCGTGGCGCAGCAGCGTGCCCATGTTGTACATCTGGCCGTGGCAAGCGCCGGAGTTGCCGCCGCAGCGGTTGATCTCCTCCATGATCACGCTGGCCTCGGTCAGCCCCAGGCCCGAACCACCGTATTCCTGCGGAATCAGCGCCGCCATCCAGCCCGCTTCGGTCAGCGCATTAACAAACTGTTCGGGGTAGGCGCGCGCCTCGTCCACCTTGCGGAAGTACTCGTCCGGAAACGCCGCGCACAGGTCACGGATCGCGTCGCGGATTTCGTGGTGATTGTTCGATTGGGTCAACTCGATCATGGTGTGTCTCTTTATGGCTTTTTTAGCCTCTAGTGCTCATGCAGCAAGCGCTAGCAGCTCTTGTTTTTTGTGGTTTACGCCAGCGTGGCAGTGGCCTGCATGGTCAGCCAGCCTTCATGGTCTTGCGCCCACAGCTCAATGGTTTTGCCATCGACCGATGGCTTGCCATGCACGCTGAAGCTGTGCAGGTCAAAAGTGGGCCGCACGGCCTTGAAGGCAAAGCTGTGCAACTGCGCATGGGGCAGGTTGCGGCGCACCAGATCCACCAGCAGCGTGGCAATCAAGGGGCCGTGCACGATCAGGCCCGGGTAGCCTTCCACCTCGGTCACGTATTTGCGGTCGTAGTGGATGCGGTGGCCGTTGAACGTGAGGGCTGAGTAGCGAAACAGCAGCACATCGTCCGGCGTAATGACCCGCGACCATTGCTGCTGACCGGCCAGCGGCGGGGTTTGGGGGGCCGGCGCTGCCTCACCGGGCTGGGCCGCAGCGCGGTAGACGATGTCGTGCTCTTCCGTCAGGCACAGGCCATCGGCATTGCCAAAGCGGTGCTCCACCTGCACAAACAGCAACTCTCCCGTGCGCCCCACCTTGTGCGTGACGGACTGGATGGTGGAGACGCGCTCCACATCCTGGCCGACTTGCAGCGGGTTGTTCCATTCCCAGCGCAGGCGGCCACCAGCCCACATGCGGCGCGGCAGGGGCACGGGCGGCAGAAAACCGCCGCGCTGGGGGTGGCCGTCCGGGCCCAGCTCGCTTTGGCGGGCATGCGGCAAAAAGTACAGCCAGTGCCACAGCGGCGGCACGGTACTGCCCGCCGCCACGGGGGCGTCATCGCGGTCTAAGGTGGCAGACAGTGCATGCAGGGGCGCCGCCGTGATGGTGTCGGGCGTGGTCTCGCTGCGGCCTTGCCATGTTTGCAGGTGTGCCAGTTGGGTGGCATCAATTTGGGGAATCGTGCTCTCGGTCATAACCAATCCATGCTTTGCTTGAGGTGTCGCCCGTGGCTTCTGGCGATCAGTTGCAATGCATCTTGGCGCTCGAAAAAGCTTTCTACAATCACAGCTTTTGCAAGCAAGCCTTCGGTTTTTCAAAAGGCTTACCCACCTCCGTAGAAACCCGAACGCCCCATGAAACTCGAATTGAAAGACTTTTTGCTCTTTGTCCAGGTCGCCAAAACCGGCAGTTTGACGCGGGCTGCAGAGCAATGCTTTCTGTCGCTGGCAGCCACCAGCGCCCGCATCAAGGCCATGGAAGAGGAAGCAGGCATGCCTTTGCTGATTCGAGAGGCTCGGGGCGTGCGCCTGACGCCACCGGGCGAGGCTTTTCTGTTCCACGCCCGGGCCATGCTGCAACAGGCGCAGCAGCTAGAGGCCGATTTGCAGGAGTACGGCGCAGGCCTGCGCGGCCACGTGCGCGTGTTTGCCAACACCACGGCGGTGACCGAGTTTTTGCCGGACATTCTGGCGGCCTACCTGATGGAGCACCCGCACATCAGCGTGGATTTGCAAGAGCGCCCGAACGCGGTGATTGCTTCGGACATCCGCGAAGGCCGGGCCGATCTGGGCATCATCGCGGGCGAGGTGGATACGCACAGCCTCACCAGCGTGCACTTCAGCACCGACCGCCTGGTGCTGGTCACCCCCAATGAGGCGCGCTGGCAGTCCGTGGCTTCCCTGAACTTTGCGCACGTGCTGCACGAGCGCTTTGTCGGCATGCACCGCGACAGCACCTTGCAAACTTTTCTGAGCCAGATTGCCCTGCAACTGGGGCACACGCTGAAGCTGCGTATTCAGGTGTCGAACTACGATGCCATGTGCCGCATGGTGGCCGCAGGCGTGGGCATTGCCGTGGTGCCTGAAAGCGCGGCACAGCGCAGCAGCAGCTTGGCGCAGCTGCGCCAGATTGCACTCAGCGATGCCTGGGCCGTGCGCCCGCGCTACATGCTAGTGCGCGAAGCGGCGCCCTTGGCCAGCCATGTGCAGGCCTTGATGCAGGCCGTGCAGCGCTACCACCAGCGCTGAGGTGCGCGCCGCCGCGTTGCAGTCTCACCGACTCACAAGCGGCCAGCGCGCTGGGCGCGGTCTACCGACCACAGGTAGTTCATCTCTGCACAAAACGGCTGGGCACAAATGGCGCGGCCCTGGTACTGGCAGCCCGCGCGGTTGCAGAAATTCTGGTTGTGCTCGTTGGCATTCTTGGACTGTTTTTTGCCGTTTGCGTCGGCCTGCGCCTGCGCCATCATCAGCCACGGATCGGTGGCCTTGTTGTGCAGCATGGCTTGCACCTCCTGCGGCAGCATGTGGGCAGGCAGGTAGACCGAGGCGGCCTGTGCGCTTTGCACCGCCTGCGCCAGGGGCTGAAACTCCAGCGCCAGCACCGCGCTGGTGCGCATGGCCTGGGCCGCGGCGGCAGCGAGCGAACCCGGCAGCACCTGGGGCTGCATCACCAACCCGATGCTGCCGTTTTGCAGCTGCTGCACGCTGCCTGCAAACGGCAGTTGCAGCATGCCACCGGGGCTGCCGCTGGCAAAGCCCGTGGCAAACGGCCCTGGCGTAGCGACAAAACCCAGCGGGCTGGCCTGCGCAGCGCCCGCCCCTGCAGGCAGCGCCGCACCCAATGCCGATTGGGCCTGCGCCCAGGCCACCGGCACGCGCAAGGTCAAGGTAAAGCTGCGCTCACCATCACTGCCCTGCACCACGCCCTGCTGCACCAGCCAGTTTTGCAGCGTGGGCAAGGTGATGCTGGCCTTGTCTGCCGCTGCGGCCAGGGCAGCTTGCGGGGTGCTGGCCACCAGGGCCGGTGGCAAATCACCGGCGGCGGCCGCTTGGCCTGCCAGCTGCAAGACGGCATTCGTCAAGGCCGTGGGCCACGCCTGGGCGCTGACCAATTGCTGCGGCAGGGGCTGGGCCGCGGTGGCCTGCTGCAGCAAATGGCTTAAAAAAGCTTGCAACTGCGGGCTGACACCCGCCGTGGGCCAGTTGGCAGGCAAGGTGGCATTGCCCGATTGGATGTGGTTGACCAAATTGGCCACCAGCTGGTTGAACGCCTCCATCTTCACCACCTGCTGGGCTTGCGGCGACAGGTTCACGCTGCTGGACAGTGCCGCCTGCGCCGCCGCCACAATCTGGGCCACCTGCGCGGCGCTGGTCGTGCCGCTGGTGGGCGCCACTTGCGCAGTCGCGGGCACCGGTGCAGCGGACTGCGCAGCTGCACTGCTGGTGCTTGGCGGGTTGGGTTCGCTGGCGGTACGGGCACTGCTGCTGGGTGGCGTGGGCACCGGCGTGGGGGCGGAGGATGCTGCCGGCGTGCCGTTGCCTTGGCTGGCCGTCTGGGCCGCTGCCGCAAAGCTGGGGCTCTGTGCCTGCGGGTTGCTGCCTGCATGCACAGTTGCACCCTCCGGGGCGCTGGGCACGGCGGGTGTAATCGGCAGGGCAGAAGAAGGCGGGATGGCAGAAGTCACGTGCCGACTGTAGAGCAAAAACAGCGCCGCACGCCAGCCTCACCACGGCCCAAGCTTACGTGTTTTGATAGCTGCCTGCGCTTGTCACGCAAGCGTTACAGCGCTATTTATTGCAAATTTTCTTGCGGCTTTATGCGCGGGCCCGCAGTTGCTGCACAAACAACCCAGCCGCCAGCCCCAGCGGCCGCTCCTTGGACCAGACCCAGTCCACAAACAGTTTGCTGCCATTGCTGAGGTTGTTGAACGGAATGCGCAGCAACTCACCGCTGAGGATGTGGGGTTCCACCAGACTGAGCGGCAACCAGCCCCAGCACAGCCCGGCGGCAATCAAAGCCCGCGCTGCGCCGTGGCTGTCTGCGCGCCACAGGTGGTGCGAGAAGACAAAGCGGGTGTCGGTCAAGGCCGGGTCACGGCTGGCCACCAGCACCTGCCGCACCGCGGCCAGTTGGGCCATATCGATGGTGTGGGCCACGCCCGCCTCCCAGTGCGCGCACAACGGGTGGCGCGGCGACATCACGGCCACCAGCGTTTCATGGCCCTGCTCCTGAAAATCTTCGCGGGCGTCGATGCTGGGGCGCTCAAACACCAGCGCCAGCTGGGCACGGCCCGCGTGCAGCAACTTCAGGGCATCGTCTTGCGGGGCGGCCAGCACCTCCACCACCAAGGCAGGAAATTGCGCCACCACGGGGCGCAAGGCTTCGGCCCAGTCGCTGGCCAGCAGCTCAGGGGCAATCGCCAACGTCAGGCGTTGCTCCAGTCCGGCGTGCAGTGCCAGCGCCTGCTGGTTGAGCAGCTGCAGCTGCTGCGCCAGCAGGCGGGCTTGCGGCTCCAGCGCCTGGGCCGCCGCCGTCGGCGTGGGCTCGCGCCCGGTGCGGTCAAACAGCTGCAGGCCCAGCTCCGCCTCCAGTTGCCCAATCGCCATGCTGACGGCCGAAGGCACCTTGCCCAGCTTGCGCGCAGCGGCAGAAAAAGAGCCGGTATCGAGCACGGCCAAAAACAGCGGGACTTGTTCCAAAGGAAAGGGCATGGCGCTCAATCTATCAAAAAAACTGAAAGAACCTAACTTTCACCGTCAATTTTTCACACATAAACTGCGGCCACTTATGTCAGCAGCAACACCCCAAGCCGTCGGCCTGCAAGGCCCCCTGCGCCGCGTCGTTTTTGTCGGCCTGTATGAATTCATCGCCATCGTCGTCTCCAGCCTGATTTTTATGGCGGTGGGGCAAGAGGCGGGCTCCTCCGGGGTGATGGCCGTGGCGGCCTCCACCATCGCGATTTGCTGGAACATTACTTTCAACTGGCTGTTTGAAAAGTGGGAGCTGCGCCAGACCCGAAAAGGTCGCTCGCTGCTGCGCCGCATCGCGCACGCCATCGGCTTTGAAGGCGGTATTGCCGCCATGCTGATCCCGCTGATGGCCTGGTGGTTCGGCATTTCGCTGTGGGAAGCCACGGTGATGGAGGCGGGTTTGCTGGTGTTTTTCTTTCTCTACACCTTTGTTTTCAACTGGTGTTTTGACCGTTTCTTTGGTCTGCCTGCCTCTGCGCAGGCCCTGCCCACCACTGCAGCAGCTTAAAACCATAGCTGCCAGCGCTTGCCAGCTATGCGCTAGCGGCCAATTTGGCAACAATTCCTCGGCCTGCGCCCCTGCCGTGTACCGGCATCACCCATGCAGGCTGCGACGCGGGGGCAGGCGCTTTAGAATTGCGGGTTTCGCCCCAAGGAGCGCTGCAGCAGCGCGCGCGTCGCATGGACCGCGCTGTCAGGCTTGGGGCCAGCGGCTGTTGTGCAGCAGCCGCCCCTGCAACGGCGTTCACCTGTTCCCACGATTGATTGAGTTTTTTCACACAGGTGAGTGCGATGACCGTTGCTGCAGCCCCCCATTCGATTCCCCCCATGCGCCTGTCGGGCCTGGAGCCCGTGTTCATTGGCAAAGACACGCTGTTCGTCAACGTGGGCGAGCGCACCAACGTCACCGGCTCCAAAGCCTTTGCGCGCCTGATCCTGAACGAGCAATACGAAGAAGCCCTGGCCGTGGCGCGCCAGCAGGTGGAAAACGGCGCGCAGATCATTGACGTGAACATGGACGAGGCCATGCTGGACAGCAAGGCCGCGATGGTGAAGTTCCTGAACCTGATGGCTTCGGAGCCCGATATCGCCCGCGTACCGGTGATGGTGGACAGCTCCAAGTGGGAGGTGATCGAAGCCGGTCTGCGCTGCCTGCAAGGCAAGGGCATCGTGAACTCCATCTCCATGAAAGAAGGCGTGGAAGAGTTCAAGGCCCACGCCAAACTCGTCAAGCGCTATGGCGCAGCTGCGGTGGTGATGGCGTTTGACGAAAAAGGCCAGGCCGACACGTTTGAGCGCAAGATTGAGATCTGCGAGCGCGCCTACCGCATCTTGGTGGATGAAGTGGGCTTCCCCCCTGAAGACATCATCTTCGACCCCAACATCTTCGCCGTGGCCACCGGCATTGAAGAGCACAACAACTACGGCGTCGATTTCATCAACGCCGTGCGCTGGATCAAGCAGAACCTGCCCGGCGCCAAGGTCTCGGGCGGCGTCTCCAACGTGAGCTTCTCCTTCCGTGGCAACGACCCCGTGCGCGAAGCGATTCACACCGTGTTCCTCTACCACGCGATTGCCGCGGGCATGGACATGGGCATCGTCAACGCGGGCATGGTGGGCGTGTACGACGACCTGGAGCCCACGCTGCGCGAGCGCGTGGAAGACGTGGTGCTCAACCGCCGCCCCGACGCCGCTGAGCGCCTGCTGGAAATTGCCGACCAGGCCAAGGGCAACGCCAAGGACGACAGCAAAAAGCTGGAGTGGCGCGGCACGCCCGAGCACCCCAAGACCGTCAACGAGCGCCTGTCGCACGCGCTGGTGCACGGCATCACCGACTTCATCACCGAAGACACGGAGGAGGCCTACCAGGCCATCGTGGTCAAGGGTGGCGGCCGCCCGCTGCACGTGATCGAAGGCCCGTTGATGGACGGCATGAACGTGGTGGGCGACCTGTTTGGCGCGGGCAAGATGTTCCTGCCCCAGGTGGTGAAATCCGCCCGCGTGATGAAGCAGGCCGTGGCCCACCTGGTGCCCTACATTGAAGAAGAAAAGCGCCAGCAGGAAGCCGCCGGTCTGGATGTGACCAGCAAGGGCAAGATCGTCATCGCCACCGTCAAGGGCGACGTGCACGACATTGGCAAGAACATCGTCACCGTGGTCTTGCAGTGCAACAACTTTGAAGTCATCAACATGGGCGTGATGGTGCCCTGCCATGAAATTCTGGCGCGCGCCAAGGCCGAAGGGGCCGACATCATCGGCCTGTCGGGCCTGATTACGCCCAGCCTGGAAGAGATGCAGTACGTCGCTGGCGAAATGCACAAGGACGACTACTTCCGCGTCAAAAAGATTCCGCTGCTGATTGGCGGCGCTACCTGCTCGCGCGTGCACACCGCCGTGAAGATTGCGCCCAAATACGAAGGCCCCGTGGTCTACGTGCCCGATGCCTCGCGCTCGGTCAGCGTGGCGCAAAGCTTGCTGGGTGAAGGCAAAGACCACTACGTGACCGAGTTGAACGCCGACTACGACAAGGTGCGCACCCAGCACGCCAACAAGAAGAAAACCCCACTGTGGTCACTCAGCCAGGCCCGCGCCAATGCAGCCGTGGTGCACCATGCCCCCGTCACGCCGCGCGTGCTGGGCCGCCGTGTGTTCAAGAACTTTGACCTGGCCGAAATTGCCCAATACATCGACTGGGGCCCGTTCTTCCAGACCTGGGACTTGGCCGGCCCTTACCCCGCCATCCTCGACGATGAAATCGTGGGCGTGGAAGCGCGCAAGGTGCTGGCCGATGCGCAGGCCATGCTCAAGAAAATCATCGAAGGCCGCTGGCTGCAAGCCAACGGCGTGATGGGCATCTTCCCCGCCAACCGCGTGGGCGACGACATCGTGTTCTACACCGACGAATCGCGCACCGAAGTGCTGACCACCTGGTACGGCATGCGCCAGCAAACCGAAAAGCAGGCGGTAGATGGCGTGATGCGCCCCAGCCGTTGCTTGTCGGACTTTGTGGCCCAAAAGGAATCGGGCATCAACGACTACGCCGGTCTGTTTGCCGTGACCGCCGGTATTGGCGCCGAGAAGAAAGACAAAGAATTTGAAGCCGCGCTGGACGACTACAGCGGCATCATGTTCAAGGCCCTGGCCGACCGCCTGGCCGAAGCCTTTGCCGAATGCCTGCACCAGCGCGTACGCAAAGACCTGTGGGGCTACGCTGCCGATGAGAACCTCAGCAATGAAGAACTCATCAAAGAAAAGTACCAAGGTATTCGCCCTGCCCCAGGCTACCCTGCCTGCCCCGACCACACCGCCAAGATCGATCTGTTCAAGGCGCTGGCCGCCGACGAAATCGGCATGACCTTGACCGAGAGTTTGGCCATGAACCCCGCGTCCAGCGTCAGCGGCTACTACATCGGCAACCCAGAGGCCGTGTACTTCAACGTGGGCCAGATTGGGGAAGACCAATTGGCTGATATGGCCCAGCGCCGAGGCATGGATGTGGAAGAACTGCGCCGCTTCTTGGCGCCGAATTTGGGGTGATTTGCTCAGATGTCAAAAAGGCCGCGTAAGCGGCCTTTTTTATTTTTCTGCAATTTGTGAAGAATTTAATTCTATAAGAACAGAAATGTCTTCAAGAATCAGTCTTCTGATACTTTTATATGATTCAGAATGATTAACATAAGCTATATATTTTTCGAAATCTTGCTCAATCAATAAAGATTGTAGATTTTTATTTTTAGATTTTAAAAGTTTATCCCAATGAAATTCTTTTGGAGTTTTCCCGAACTCAACTTTAAGTCCCTCTGCAATACATATCATTGTTTGACTGTCCGAAACCTTCTCAGATAAAATATTAATTTCATTTCTAATATTACTCATTTTTGTAATGAGCTGAGTAATTAATTCAGACTTTTCTTTAGTATCTGGGAGCCCTGTATTTTCTGCGGCAATTCTGATTGTTTCTATTTTATTTATTATCTCTTGCGTTCTACCTGGAATACCTTTTCTTTTTCAAGCCTTAATCTATCACATGATTTTGTTTCTGTGATAAATATAGTTTCCATGTTAGCTGCTTGTGTAATTAAAACAGCATCATTTTGTAACTCTCTTATTCCCTCCTTAAATTGAGGGTATCCCATTATTATTCCGCCAATAAATCCAAGAATACTTATTTTCGATATAAAGCTACCTTCATCTAATTCTATATCTATTTTTATATCTTCACCAAATAAGAATTTGGCTCTTGGTTCAACAAATAAACGTATTTTCTCTTTTATTTCTAATTCTGACGATGATCCTTTAATAAACTCTATATCTAAATGGGAATATGCTTCACAAAGCAAATCATATTTATTCTCTTGATCTGACTTTTCAATGTAATTTGCCATTTAATTATTTCCTTTTTTAAGATATCACCGGATAACAAGCCTCACCCCATACCGCTTCCGGATGGGCCATCATGATTGCAATCACCACGGGCACGATGTGCGCCATCAGCGTGGCGCAGTCCTGCACTTGGGCACGGTTGACCTTGCCGTTCCAAGTGGCGCCGCCGTGCATCAGTTGGTTGCGCAAGGTGTAGATGCGCTGAAACACCAGCGCCAGCAGCTCGGGCGTGTGACCTTGTGCCAGCAAGATGGCGGCTTTGCGCTTGCCAGCGGCTTGGCGGGTTTGCCACGTGGCTTCGTCGATCTCGCCGCGCTGGAAGCTCCAGAACGATTCAAAGACGTAGGGGTTGTCGAGCAGCACACGGATGGGGCCGCTAAAAGTGTTCCACACCAAATCATCCAGTTGCTTGGCGCTGTCTAAGCCGTGTAACTTGCGCAAGAACGCGGTGAAGCTCTCTTGTTCACTCAGGCGCAGAGTGGCGGGAATTTCTTGCGCATAGGCGGCGTTGAACGCAATCCACAAAAAGATAAAGCGCGCGTCCGGATCGTGATCGGGCTCGCACACGCTGGCGCGCTGCAGCCAACTGAGTGCGCGGTGAATGCGCAGGTTCAGCGCATCAGGCATGCCTTCGCGTGTGGCACGGTGGCGTTTTTTGAGTTCGGCGTGAATGGCCTGCATCTGTCTCCCCCAGCTTCTTATGAACTGGTGGGAGCTTAGAGGCAGATGGTGTGGGCGTGCAATGACTTCGCGCACCTTGGTTCTTGAGCGCCTGCATTCACCTGCGGAAAGCACCTAGCAGCTACTCCAAGCCACGGGTGCGGCAGCAAGCGGGACACGGCGCCGGAGCTTGCCATGGGATGCGCGGTTGCCCAGGTTTTCAGCGCCTGTGCATGGGGCGACCCCAAGCGCCCCTGCGCGGTCTTCACGCATCTGCCCACAAGGTGAAGGCGTGCGCTTAAAAAAAAAGAGCTACCAGCGCTTGATACATAAGCGCTAACGGCCATTTTTTACTCTTAATTGGACAGCTCGACCGGGCGGATATCGATATTGCCGTATTCATCGTGGCGCCCGGTGCTGGCCAGCACATGGTCGCCGTGCTGGTCTTCAATCAGGTAGTACACCGGGTTTTGCGGGTCTTTGCGCACCTTGAGCTGTACTTCATACATGCGCTTGCCACTGATGATGACGCCGCTGGCCTCGGGCTGGTGCGGCGGAAAAATCAAGCAGGTGTGGCCCGAGAGCTGGCCTTGTGCACATTGCGAGGTGCCATAGAGCTTGGCGGGCTTGCCCAGATAGTTGATATCAATGCCTGGCGGGAACATGAGCGTGTCGTCCAGCGGAGACTCATCAAAACAGCCTGTCAAAACAACTGTAGCGGCCAAAGCCGCCAAGTAGGGAAATCGCATGAGCTTCTTCTCTGGGCAAGCCGGGTACACCTGCGGCAAGGCAGGTGGGTACCCGATGGGGCGTGACAGCGCACGCAGAAGCTCCACAGTTTATCAATTGTTACCAATTGATATTTAATGTGCGAAAAAGTTTTTCGCCTCTGCTTTGATGCAAGTCGCCACCTCTTGCCAGACTGGGCACAACCCCTAGTTCACAGGCTCGCTGGTTTTGCGCAGGCGATACATGTGGCTGGGCTTCAAGGCAGCGCCTGTGGCGCGCTCGCGCATTTCGATCCAGCCTTCGGCAACAAAAAATTTATAGGCCACAGGCTCTTGGGCGGAGCGGCGCAGGCTGATCAAGCTGCCGCCGACAGGGTCAAAGCTGAAAGGGCCCGTATAGGAGGGCACCACCGTGCGACTGAGGTCACCGCCCACGCGGCGCTCGCGCACCACGGCGGTTTTGTCATCGCGCAATTGCACGCTGATGGCGATTCCACCGCCATCACAGCCATCGCAGGGCAGCAGCGCCTGGTAGGTGCCATGCCAGTCCAGCATGGTCTCGGGGGTATCGCCCTGCAGCGCTTGCTGGCCCTGCTCATGCATACGTGGTGGAGGAGCATCCGCCGTCACGGGTTTGCTGACACAGCCCAGTAGCCAGAAACTGGCACACAGGGTAAGCAGGCAAGGCCCCAGAGAACGATGGTTGTAGACTGTTTTTTGCATAAATAGCTGGCTGGATAGCGTCAATCAATTCACGATGGATGCTAGAGCGTGTGCACTGCCTGCCAATCCCCCAGGGCAGCGAATGCATGTAAGCCATCTCCTACAAACTGTGTTGAAAGACTTTTGACCATGCCTCAAGCAACACGCGGCTATGCCGCCACTTCACCCACCAGCCCGCTGGGCTTGTTTCACTTTGTGCGCCGCGATCCACGTGACAACGATGTGGTGATCGATGTGCTCTACAGCGGCGTATGCCACTCCGATTTGCACACCGTGCGCAACGACTGGGGCGGCACCGTTTACCCCACCGTCCCCGGCCATGAAATTGTGGGCCGCGTCACGGCCGTCGGCAGTGCGGTCACGCGCTTTCAAGTGGGCGACACCGTGGGCGTGGGCTGCATGGTCGACAGCTGCCAGCACTGCGCAGCGTGCGCCAAAGGCTGGGAGCAATACTGCGAAAAAGGTATGACGGGCACCTACAACAGCACCGACCGCGTGGATGGCAGCGCCACGCAAGGCGGCTACTCCGAGCACATTGTGGTGCGCCAGGAATTTGTATTAAAAATTCCGCAGACGCTCGATTTGAAGGCCGCAGCCCCGCTGCTGTGCGCAGGCATTACCACCTGGTCGCCGCTGCGCCACTGGAAGGTCGGCCCGGGCAGCAAAGTGGCCGTCGTAGGGCTGGGGGGCCTGGGGCATATGGCACTCAAACTGGCCAAGGCGCTGGGCGCGCAAGTGACCTTGTTTAGCCGCTCAGCGGGCAAAGAAGCGGACGCCCAGCGCTTGGGGGCAGACCGTGTGGTCATCAGCACCGACAAGGCCCAGATGAAAGCGGTGAGGGGCCAGTTTGACCTGATCATTGACACCGTGCCCTACGCCCATGATCTGAACCCCTACACCGCCACCTTGGCCACCGGCGGCACGCTGGTGCTGGTCGGGTTTCTGGGCATGCAAGAGCCAGCAGTCAACACCACGTCCTTGGTACTAGGGCGCAAGTCGGTGGCAGGTTCAGTCATCGGCGGCATTACCGAGACCCAAGAGATGCTGGACTTTTGCGGCCAGCACGGCATTACCGCCGATGTCGAAATGCTGGCCATGCAAGACATCAACACCGCGTACGAGCGCATGCTGCGCAGCGATGTGAAGTACCGCTTTGTGATCGATATGCAAAGCCTCAAGAGCGCCGCCTGAAAAAGGCTTTGCGAGCCGCGCCTGCCTTCAAGGCTTTTTAGGCCTCTAAGGCAGGTGCAGCAAGCGCTGTCAGCTCACAAAGTTGAAAAGCGCTTTTCAGTCTTTGCGGTTGGGCGCCACGATTTGCTGGGCCATGACATCCAGCACGGACAGCGGCCACTGCATGGCCCAGCCCGCCGCCGCCACGGCCAACCACTCGTGCACCGCCCACTCGCCCATGCGCTGGGGCAGGGGCAAATAGGTTTCTTGCGCGCCTTGCGCGCACACCACCCGGCCATCGCGCACAAAAGCCACGCGGCCATTCACGCGCCGGTGCGATTGCAGCAAGGGGTGGTTTTCATCGGCATCCACCCAGGTGATCTGGCCCAGACAGGTCAGCGCCAGGCTCTCCAGCTGGTGGCAGCCAGTGCCCAGCACCGCCATGCCACCGGGGCGCACCGCACGCAGCTGCGCGGCCAACACCCGCTGCTGCATGGAGCTGTCCAAGTCCGTGTCGTCGGGGCAAATGATGGCCACATCACAGTGCGCATAGGCCCACCCTGCCTGCACTGCCGTGGCCATGTTTTGGGCAATCACCGCTGCGGTGACTGCACGGTGCATCAGCACGCGCTGGCCCGCCGAAGGCGCTTGGCTCACCGGCTGGGGCATGTGGGTGCCTTGCAAATACATGTCCGCGCCACTGGCTACCCCCGTGTAAAAAGCCTGCGACTGCAGCCACAGCCCCAAGGTTTGCGCCATGCGCTGCCCGGAGGCTTGGCCGGCCAGCACGCCCACCAAGGGGATCTGTCCATTGTCCGGATGCGGAAAGAGGTGGGAGCAAATCGCCTCACCCACCGCACGGGGCTTGCCGTGCACGGGGTACAGGTGCATCAGCAAGCTGGGGCCCGCATTGACTTCCACAATCGCCCCGCCCTGCTCCAGCAAGGGGCGGCGAATGTCTTGCACCACCATGTCGATGCCTGCGATATCCAGCCCAATGGTGCGCGCCGCCATGACCGCGTTGCGCGCAATGTCGGGGTGTACTTCATCGGTGCAATCGACCGTCAAGTTGCCAGTGCGCAGCAGCACCACTTGCTGCCCTTGGGCAGGAATGGACTGCGCATCCAGCTGCTGGCGCAGCAACTCGCCTTGCACCTTGGCGTCGGTAGACAGCTCAATCCGCTCCAGCGTGTTGTCAATCAGGCAACGGGGGTGCTGGTTGATCTGCGCTTCCACCAGTTGTGCCACGGTGGATTGGCCATCGCCCACCACGCCCAGGGTTTCGCCCCGGGTGGCTGCCACCACAAAATCGCCCACCACCAGCACCCGGTGTTCATAGCCGCGAATGCAGCGCTCCACCAGCACCTGGGTGCCTTCGCGCTTGGCCAGCTGCCAGGCGGTCTCTACCGAAGCCTGGTCCATCAAGTCCAGACTCACGCCACGGGCGCGGTTGCCGTCCAGCGGCTTGACCACCACGGGCAGACCCAGGCCTTGCGCGATATGCCAGGCCTGCGCCGGCGAGGTTGCGAAATCCCCCTGCGGGGTGGGAATGCCTGCATTGGCCAGCAAGCGCTTGGTCAAGGCTTTGTTGGACGCAATGTCTTGGGCAATCGCACCCGTCATATCGCTTTCCGCTGTCCAGATACGCTGCTGGGCAGCGCCCATGCCCAGCTGCACCAGATTGCCCTTGGGAAACAGGCGGTAGGCGGGCAGATGGCGCTGCAAAGCCGCATTGGCAATGCACGCGGTACTGGGGCCCAAGCATTCTTCGTCGATCACGTGGCGAATGCGCCCCAAAGCACCGGCCCATTGCTTGGCGCGCTCAATCGGCTCCAGCACCAGCAGCTCCAGCGCATGCTGCAGCAGGCTGCGGCCCAAAGCGGCTTCACTGGCTTCCACCACCACCGTGCCACGGCCATTGATGCCGGGCAAACACTGGCAAAAGCGATCCGGCAAAGCCACGGCCTTGAGCAAGGCATGCAGCAGCTCTTCCAGCTGCGGCCACTGCCGCGCATCCATGTCCAGCAGCTGCGCTTCCAGCACAGGATGGGGGCTCCACAGGTTGTTGCCTGTCCAGTGGCGGGTACGCAGGACGTGGGCTTGCTGGCAGTTCAACGTTTTGTCAGTGCAATCAGATTCGGGGGTGCTGAGGACGCGCATACGCGAGCCTCCTTGGATTCAAGGGTGGTGGTGACAGCACCAAACAGCAGGCGACAAACCGCAAGCTGCCACAGCGCAACACACCGCCGCACGGCGGTGTAGGAACGGGTGCAATGAAAGTGGGTGTTCAGAGGGGTGTGCGAGAGAAATCGCTGACCCGCAGGCTTAGGTGCGCAGCCGAAGCAGCGGCCCATCCACGCAGTGCAGCATGTGAATGTTGGTCATGGGTGACTTTCCAAACCGAGCCCACGTGCGCGGACTGCTGGCTTGTTATCTAGGGCCTGTAAAAAATGTGGAGTCATGCTGCTGGGCAATGCTTGGCACGAAGCAATTGCACCGCCTGATGCTCGCCGCCATCACTCCATGGGCAGCAAGCGGGCCAAAGAATAGCAGGCTCGCTACAACTGTGAAAGAGGTCTCTGGCCGAAAGCACAGGCGGCAACACGGGATTGCGGCCATACGGTCACCGTCACGAAGGTTTTGGCGCTGTGGGAATATGCACGGCCTGGCCCCTTGCCTGCGCCGTACACTGCGATCAAGCCTTGGTTTTGTTCACCAAGCGCCCTTCAAGCCCCAAGAGCACATCCCATGTCTACTCCCAATACCCGCAGCTGGCTGCAAACCCTGGTGGGGTTTGACACCACCAGCCGTCACTCCAACCTGCATTTGATCGAACACGTGCGCGACGCGCTGGCAGCGCAAGGCGTGCCGGTGCAGTTGATTCGCTCGCCCGATGGCGCCAAATCCAATCTGTTCGCCACCCTGCCCGCCAGCGATGGCAGCACCCAGGGCGGGATTGCGCTGTCTGGCCACACCGATGTGGTGCCCGTCGATGGCCAGCAGTGGGACACCGACCCGTTTGCGCTGACCGAAATCGACGGCAAGCTGTATGGCCGTGGCACCTGCGACATGAAAGGCTTCATCGCCGCAGGCTTGGCCCTGGTGCCGGAATTTTTGGCGATGCCGCGCAGCAAGCCGCTGCACTTTGCCCTGTCGTATGACGAAGAAGTAGGCTGTTTGGGTGCCCCCGTCATGCTCCACCAGCTGCGGCTGCAAGGCCAGCGCCTGGATGGCTGCATCGTGGGCGAGCCCACCAGCATGCAGCCCGTGGTGGCGCACAAGGGCATCAATGTGTGGCGTTGCACCTTGCACGGCAAGGCGGCGCACTCCTCACTGACGCCACGCGGCAGCAACGCGATTGAATACGCAGCGCGCCTGATCTGCCGCATCCGCGATATGGCCGACAGCTACCGGGCCAACGGGCCTTACGACCAGTTCTTTGATGTGCCCTACACCACCATGACCACCAACCAGATCAGCGGTGGCATTGCGGTGAACACGATTCCCGAGCGCTGCGAATTTGCCTATGAATTTCGCAACCTCCCTGGCATGGACCCGGCAGGCATTCAGGCGCAGGTCGAGGCCTATGTGCAGCAAGAGCTGCTGCCGCGCATGCGCCAAGAGTTTGCCGAGGCACGCATTGAGTTTGATTCGCTGGCAGGCGCCCCCGCTTTTGACAGCGCCGAAACCGAGGCCATCAACCAGCTGGTGCAAGCCCTCACGGGAGACCGCACCAAGCGCAAAGTAGCTTACGCCACCGAAGCGGGCCTGTTCCAGCAAGCGGGCATCCCCACCGTGGTCTGCGGCCCCGGCGCGATTGCCGATGCGCACAAGGCCAATGAATATGTGGAGCTGGCGCAGTTGCAGCGCTGCGAGGACTTTTTGCGCAAGCTGGCGCAGTCCTTATAAACAAAAAGAGAGCTGCTAGCGCATGCGAACATTGAGCTTCAGATGCTTTCCTGTCTGAAACCCAGTATTCAATAGCGCTGGCAACTCTCTTTTTTATCTTTTGATGGAGCGATCAAGCCTCTGCGGGGTAAAACAGCTTGCGGCCCTTGTCGGCCGACACGGCCTTGGCAATGGCGCCAATGTGGTCGGGCGTGGTGCCGCAGCAGCCACCGACGATGTTGACCAGGCCTTCGGCGGCGAACTCATGCACCAGCCGGCTGGTCACGTCCGGCGTTTCGTCAAAGCCGGTGTCGCTCATCGGGTTGGGCAGACCGGCATTCGGGTAGCAGCTGATGAAGGTGTCCGGCGCGGCCTTGGCCAGCTCCTGGATGTAGGGGCGCATCAGCGTCGCGCCCAGGGCGCAGTTCAGGCCGACTGACAGCGGATTGCTGTGGCGCACACTGTGCCAAAACGCCGTCACGGTCTGGCCCGACAGAATGCGGCCCGAGGCATCGGTCACGGTGCCGCTGATCATGATGGGCAGCACCTCGCCCGTGGCCTCAAACGCTTCTTCCACGGCAAACAGCGCGGCCTTGGCGTTGAGCGTGTCGAAAATGGTTTCCACCAGGATCACGTCGGCGCCGCCTTCGATCAGCGCCACGGTTTGCTCGAAATAGGCTTTGCGCAAGGTTTCAAAGTCCACATTGCGCGCACCGGGGTCGTTCACGTCGGGGCTGATGGACGCCGTCTTGGGCGTAGGGCCCAGGGCGCCGGCCACATAGCACTTGCGGCCGTTGACGCTGTACTTGTCGCAAGCTGCGCGGGCCAGTTGGGCGCTCTTGAGGTTCATCTCGCGGGCCAGATCGGCCATGTGGTAGTCGTCTTGCGCCACGGTGGTGGCGCCGAAGGTGTTGGTTTCGATCAGATCAGCCCCGGCGGCCAGGTATTTCTCGTGAATGTCGCGGATCACGTCAGGCCGGGTGATGGACAGCAACTCGTTGTTGCCTTTGACATCACGGGCGAAATCTTTGAAACGGTCGCCAGCGCCATCCGCGCCGGTATAGCCTTCGCCCCGGTACTGGGCCTCGCCCAGCTTGAAGCGTTGGATCATGGTGCCCATCGCGCCATCCAGGATGGCAATACGCTGTTGCAGCAGGGCGGGCAGTTCTTGGGCGCGGGTGTAATTGGGCAGACTCATAGCCTCCGATTGTAGGAAGCTGTGCATGCCCTGTGGCAGCACATGCTGTTGTCCGCCTGCGTGTGTGGCGTATGCCATCCCCGCCAGCAGCGAGCAGTGCTTGCTGCGCGTAAGGCCCTATGCCGCGTAGTAGCGCTTGGCCATGCGGAAGGTCAGGTTCCAGCGCTGCGCCCCCAGCAGATGGTGCTGCCCGGCCTTGAGCGGATTGACCCCGTGGTAGGCCATGCGCGTGGGGCCGCCCCACACCAGCACATCGCCGTGCGTCAGCGGCACGCGGCGCACCGGGTCTTGGCGCGTGGGCCCTCCCCACAAAAACGTGCAGGGCAGGCCCAGCGAGACCGAGACGATGGGCGCGCTCCAGTCCATCTCATCTTCGTCGCGGTGCAAAGTCATCTTGGCGCCGGGCTGGTAGCGGTTCATCAAACACGCATCCGGGGCATAGCCGGGGTAGCCCGCCGCCGCCGCGGCCGCCACGGCTTGCGCTTGCATGAAGGCAGGCATCGCAGGCCAGGGCAAGCCGGTTGCGGGATCTGTGCTGCTATAGCGATAGCGCTGCGCATCGGACACCCAGCCCCAGTCACCGCAATTGGTCATGGCCACCGACAGCGGCGCCCCACCCGGGCGCGTCATGACCCGAAATGGCGCCTGCGCCGTCACGCTGCCCACCGCTTGCAGCCATTCCTGCTCTCGCGCTGCGGCAAAGCCGCGCAGCAGCACCGCCCCCGCATCCAGCACCTGCGGTGGCAATGCTTCAGTGGCGAACAGCGGCAGGCTCATGTGCGGGCAAGGTCCAGGGCCGATTGCAACAGTTGCTGCACGGTGGGCTGAATGCGGGCCGCACGCTCGGGCAGATAGTCAAACGGCAAGGCCTCTTGCATGTAGCTGCACTGCGTCATCTCCAGCTGCACGGCATGAATGCCGCGTGCAGGCTCGCCGTAGTGGCGCGTGATATAGCCGCCTTTGAAGCGACCATTGAGCACCGCCGTGTGGCCGGGCGCTTGCTGGGCAAGCTGCAGCAATTGCTGCGCCCAGACGGGATCGCAGCTGGCACCATCTGCCGTACCCAGGTTCAGGTCTGGCAGCTTGCCTGCAAAAAAGCGGGGCAGCACCGAGCGGATGGAATGTGCATCCCACAGCACCACCTTGCCATGCAGGGCCAGCAGCCGCTCCAGCTCGGCGCGCAGCTGTGCGTGGTAGGGCTGCCAGTAGGCGGTGCGGCGGCGCTCCACCTCAGCAGGCTCGACCGCCGTGCGGCCGTCGCGGTACAGCGGCGTGTCGGCAAAGCTGTCCATCGGACACAGCCCGGTCACGCTCTGGCCGGGGTACAGGCTCTCGCCATTGGGGGGCCGGTTCAAGTCGACCACATAGCGGGAATAGGTGGCCACCAGCACCGAAGCCCCCAGCGACTGCGCCCCCTCATACAAGCGCGGCAGGTGCCAGTCGGTGTCGGGCACCTGGCGGGCCTCATCCGTCAGGGCCTGGGCCATCTCTGCAGGCAATGCGGTGCCCGCGTGCGGCATGGAGATCAGCAGCGGCGCCGTGCCTTGGTGCAAAACAAACGGGGAGTTGGCTTGTGTCATACGCGAGCAGCTATCAAAAAATACATCCCTGCGCAAAGGTGCGCCCAGGTCTTGCACCCCCGCGGCCCGCCAGCGCTGGGCGGCGCGGGCGGGCCGACGTTAGAACATCTTGCCGGGATTCATCAGGCCCAAGGGGTCGAGCGCGGCCTTGATGGCGCGCATGGCAGCCAGCTCGGCAGGGGTGCGGCTCATCGCCAAGAAGGGCTTTTTGTGCAGCCCGATGCCGTGTTCCGCAGACACGGAGCCTTGGAACGCCCCCACCACGCGGTACAGCTCGGCTTCTACGGCCTCGCATTCCCCGCGAACCGATGCGCCATCGGTGGAGACGTGCAAATTGCCATCGCCCACATGGCCGAAAAACAGCGTGAAGTGACCGGGCCAGCGCGCATCAAATGCTGCCTGAATGGCGTCGGCAAACTTGCCAATCTCGGACTGGGGCAAGCTCACGTCAAAGTTGATCGGCGGGTGCATCTGGGTGTTCAGCTCGGCCGGTGCTTCGCGCAGCTTCCACAGCGTTTTGGCCTGGGTTTGCGACTGCGCGATCACTGCATCGACCACGTCACCCGCCTCCATGGCTTCCCCCAAGGCCTCTTCCACGGCTTCGCGCAGACTGGCTTCGTCTTTGCCATCCACATCGATCAGCGCCAGGAAAGGGTGGCGCTCTGCAAACGGCGCCTGCAGGTGCTGCCATTGCACAGAGGCTTGCACAAAGTTGTCCCACATCAGCTCAAACGCGGCCACGCTGTTGCCAAAGCGGCGCTGCATGCGCTGCAGCACCGCCAAGGCCTGGTCAAAACTGGGCATGGCCACCAAAGCAGTCGCCTTGGCCTGGGGCATGGGGCGCAGGCGCAGCAGCACGCGCGTGATCACGCCCAGCGTGCCTTCCGCACCGATAAAGAATTGCTTGAGGTCGTAGCCCGTGTTGTTCTTGATCATTGGGCGCAGCATGGGGAGCACCGTGCCGTCGGCCAGCACCACTTCCAGCCCCAGCACCTGCTCACGCATCATGCCGTGCTGCAGCACGCCGTTGCCACCCGCGTTGGTGGCCACATTACCACCAATCTGGCAGCTGCCGCGCGCGCCCAAGTCCACGCCAAACACCAAGCCTGCCTCGACGGCGGCCTCCTGCACAGCTTGCAGGGTGGCCCCGGCTTGCACCTGCATCACGGCGGAGCGGGCGTTGATGTCTTCGATCGCGCTCATGCGCTCCAGCGAAATGGCTACGCCGCCTTCCACTGGTACGGCACCACCGGCCAAGCCGGTCAGGCCGCCCTGGGGCACCACGGGCACGCGGTGCGCGTGGCACAGGCGCAACGCAGTGCTGACTTCTTCGGTGCTGCGCGGGCGCACCAAGGCCCAAGGCGCCACGGGGGGCGTGCCGCTCCAGTCAGTGTGGTAGCGGGCCTCGACCACATCACCCACCAACACCACTTCAGCACCCAGTGCTTGCTGCAAATCTTTGACAAATTGTTCTTGGGACATGACTCAACCTTTCACAGCCTCCATTGTCATCCCGGTGCGCAGGCGCTGGGTTGGGACTTGCCACATCTCTGTGCCCCACAGGTACAGCGCGTGCAGCTATTGATGTGCATAAAGTCATGCCTCAAACACATAGTTTTCGATGTAACACGGATGGCTTTTTTATGACAGCTCCCTAGAATGGCCGCCTGCTGCCCGCAAAACAGGCAGCCAAGGCGAGCCATCAACACCAGAAAACGGTAATGCCAGCCCTCTTCGACAACCGGGATGTGGGCTGACATGACCGCTTTTAACTATCTCGGAGATCTCGATGAACGCAGCCGCGCCCCAGGCTCTGCAAGTGCAGGCCCCTGACTATGTGAAGAACCCCCAGCTGATCGCCTGGGTCAGCGAAATGGTGGCGCTGTGCAAGCCCGCCAAGGTGCATTGGTGCGACGGCTCGCAAGCTGAGTACGACGCACTGTGCCAGCAACTGGTGGATGCCGGCACCTTCAAGCGCCTGAACCCTGCTAAGCGTGCCAACAGCTACCTGGCCTGCTCGGACCCTTCGGACGTGGCCCGCGTGGAAGACCGCACCTACATCTGCTCCGAAAAGCAAGAAGACGCTGGCCCGACCAACAACTGGATGGCACCGGCCGAAATGCGTGCCACGCTGAACCCACTGTTTGACGGCTGCATGGCCGGCCGCACCATGTACGTGGTGCCTTTCAGCATGGGGCCACTGGGCTCACCTATTGCGCACATCGGCATTGAGCTGTCGGACAGCGCTTATGTGGCTGTGAACATGAAGATCATGACGCGCATGGGCCAGGCCGTGTATGACGTGATCGGCACCGATGGCGACTTTGTGCCTTGCGTACACACCGTGGGCGCACCGTTGAAAGACGGCGAAAAGGACACCACCAGCTGGCCGTGCAACCCCACGACCAAGTACATCGTGCACTACCCCGAAACGCGCGAAATCTGGTCCTACGGCTCGGGCTACGGCGGCAATGCGCTGCTGGGCAAGAAGTGCTTTGCGCTGCGCATTGCCTCCACCATGGGTCGCGACCAGGGCTGGTTGGCCGAGCACATGCTGATCTTGGGCGTGACCAACCCCCAAGGTAAGAAGTACCACGTGGCAGCGGCCTTCCCCTCGGCCTGCGGCAAGACCAACTTCTCCATGCTGGTGCCCCCTGCCGCGTTTGAAGGCTGGAAGGTCACCACGATTGGTGACGACATCGCCTGGATCAAGCCCCAAGCCGACGGTAGCCTGCGCGCCATCAACCCCGAAGCGGGTTACTTTGGCGTAGCCCCCGGCACCAATATGCTGACCAACCCCAACTGCATGAAGAGCCTGGACAAGGACGTGATCTTCACCAACGTTGCGCTGACCGACGATGGCGATGTGTGGTGGGAAGGCATGGAAAAAGACACCGGCTTCATCCCTGACCACCTGATCGACTGGAAGGGCAACGACTGGACACCCGCGATTGCCAAGGAAACCGGCGCTAAGGCCGCCCACCCCAACGCACGCTTTACGGTTGCTGCCACCAACAACCCCGCGCTGGACGACGCTTGGGATGACCCCAAGGGCGTGAAGATTGATGCCTTCATCTTCGGCGGCCGCCGCTCCACCACCGTGCCACTGGTGACCGAAGCGCGCAACTGGACCGAAGGCGTGTACATGGCAGCCACCATGGGCTCGGAAACCACCGCCGCTGCGTTTGGTGCACAGGGCGTGGTGCGCCGCGATCCGTTTGCCATGCTGCCATTCGCGGGCTACAACATGAGCCACTACTTCCAGCACTGGCTGGATCTGGGCAAGAAGATCGAAGCCACTGGCGCGGCCCTGCCCAAGATCTACACCACCAACTGGTTCCGCAAGGATGCCGATGGCAAGTTTGTCTGGCCCGGCTACGGCGAAAACATGCGCGTGCTCAAGTGGATGATTGACCGCATTGAAGGCCAAGCACAAGGCCAAGAAACGGCTTTGGGCACAGCACCTGCGTACAGCGAAATCAACTGGAATGGCCTGAACTTCAGCGCCGAGCAGTTCGCCACCGTCACCAACATCGACAAAACCGCCTGGGCCGAAGAGATGCAGCTACATACCGCCCACTTTGACCAGTTGGCCTACGGCATGCCCCAGGCCCTGCTGGACACCAAGAAGGCGCTGGAAGCGCGTTTGGCGGCATAAAAAGGAGAGCTGCCAGCGCTTGTATTTGAAAGACCTCAGATACAAAGTGCGTTGAAAAGCAAAAGGAGCTTGCGCTGCAAGCTCCTTTTTTTATTGTGTCTCTGGGTGCAGCCTACAAAAAAGCCACTGCAGGCGCAGTGGCTTGGGGGCAACGGGTCAACCTAGGGCCGACGCAGGCCCCGCCCAGGTTTTAGCGCTTGGCCGCAGCGGCCGACATGGCGCGCGAGAGGTCGGCCATCATGCGTGCATCTTGCAGCGCCATGTTCCAGGTCAGTTCATCGGCACGCACGGCGCGGCGTGCTGCCTGCCATGCCTTCCATTGCTGGGCGGCCATCGCAAACAGCCAAGGCAACAGGGCTTTGGATTGGGGGCGCGCAGCAGAATACGTAGCGGTCGAGGTGGTCATGGGGGGTAAGGCCTTTCAAGCCATCCAGCAGCGGGCTTGTGGCTGTCCGTGGAGGCAATACCGTAATATTAGGGTTATCCCTAAAACCTTTCAAATTTATATTTTGAATCTAGATCATTCACAGTGGTGATGTTTAAATCCTGAGGCATGACGCCCCACGACTTTCGCTCCCTCGACCTGAACCTGTTGCGCGTGTTTGACACTGTGATGGCAGAGGGCAGTTTGACGCGCGCTGCAGATAAGTTAGCCATCACTCAACCTGCGGTCAGCAACGCCATGCGCAGGCTGCGCGACGCCCTGGGCGATGAGTTGCTGGTGCGCCAAGGGCATGGGGTACAGCCCACGCCCCGCGCCCTCACCCTGTGGCCGGTGGTGCGCGAGGCCCTGGGCAACCTGCAGCAAAGCCTGGCGCCTGAAAAGTTTGACCCCGCCACCGCCACCCTCACGGTGGTGCTGGCAATGGCCGATGCCACGGCCAGCACGCTGGTGCCCAATCTGGTGCCGATAGTGGAGCGCGAAGCGCCGCACCTGTCCATCCGCATCGTGCCGCTGACCACCCGCGACCCGCGCGGCCTGCTGGATGCCGAAGCCGCCGACATGGCCGTGGGCCACTTTCCCGCCGTGCTGGCCGACCTGACGGCCCGCGCCCAGGCAGGCACCCTGGTGCCCCATGAGCACCGCCGCCTCTACGACGGGGAGTACGTGGCCGTCATGCGCAAAGACCACCCCCTGGCCTGGATGCCGCTGACGCTGGAGCACTACTGCGCCGCTAAACATTTACTGGTGAGTTTTTCGGGCCGTGCCTATGGATTTATTGATGAGGCGCTGGCGGCGCTGGGGCGTGAGCGCCGCATTGTGCTGACCGTCAACCAGTACACCACCGCCGCCCGGGTGGTCAGCCAGTCCGATCTGGTGACGGTACTGCCGCGCCACTTTGTGCCTATCACCGGCATTCAGCACCAGTTGCAAGTGCACCCCCTGCCCCTGGAGGTACAAGCCGTGCACGTCGATGCGCTGTGGCACAAGCGCGGCCCCAATCGGGCCGCCTATGAGTGGCTGCTGCAGGCCTTAAATCGAGCGACGCTCAAAGCGTTCTCCCAGTGAGCTGCGGGAGAAATGCATGGTCTGCAAATAGCTGGACAAGCGCCAGTCCTGCATGTGGTGCAACAGCAGCCACTGCGCCCACCACAGTGCGGCATAGACCCAGAACTCGGTCATCGCCACCATCACAGAACGGGTGGCGTCGGGCATCTGGGGCATGGGCAGGCCCACCTGGCCTTGGGCCACTGCGGCCAGCAACAGCGCCAGCATGCCCACCAGCACACAGCCCCAGGGCATGGCCGCTTCATGCCACCAGCGCGCCACCACACGGCTGAGCAAACGGTAGCGCAACACCCAGTACACCCCAGCCAGCAGCAAGGCCGCATACGCCCCCGCTGCAGCCAGCGCTGGCCACGGCAACCCGCCGCTGGGCAGGCGCGGCCCCGCATCCAGCCAGACCTGGGCCTGCGGCAGCACCAGCCCGGCGTGCCCTGCCAGCTCATGGCTGAGCAGACCCAGCCAGCCCATCGCAGCCACCCACCAGATCTTGCCCACCGCCATGCCGCGTTGCTGGTAGGCGGCCAGCACGGCCACAAGCCCGCCCGCCAGCAGCGTCACCGCTTGTACGCCCTCCAGCACCCCATCGTGCTTGCCCCAGGACGCCGGCACCCCGGCAGCCAAGATATAACCCAGACACAAGCCCAACAGCAAAATCCAGCTGCTGGCTCGTACATGTATATGTGTTCTCATCATTGAAGACCTGCCCCGTCAGGGGCAAGCAAAATCGCCAAGGGGAGCGATTCTAGAAAGCCTGCACCAAATGCGTGCATGCAAGAGAATTCGTTTTGTGCCAATCATGCGCTGCTATGAAAATTCAACTGCTGTCTGACCTTCACCTGGAAGTTCACCCCCACTACCAAGCCACGCCCGCAGCGGATGCCGAGGTGCTGGTGCTGGCCGGAGATATCGGCTCCTACCAAGAGGGCAGCTTGCTGCAGGGCGAATACTTTGGGCTGGAGCGTTTTTCCCCCCTGCCGCAATTTGCGGGCTGGCCCTGCCCGGTCATCTTTGTGCCGGGCAACCATGAGTACGACCTGCAGGACTGGGACGCCGCCCACGCCCGCCTGCGCCGCGTGTGCGACACGCTGGGCATCATCTGGCTGGAGCGCGAAAGCGTGGTGCTGAATGCGGTGCGCTTTGTCGGCACCACGCTGTGGACCGACTATGACGCCATCGCGCTGCTGGATGACAAGGTGCAAGCGGGCGATATGGGCCGCCTGCTCAAGCTGCGCGAAAAATCGTTCCGCGCCGCCAACTTTTACCTGCGCAAAACGGGCGGCACGCGCCACGGGCAGCCGTTTCTGGCCGAACCCATGCGCGAGCAAGCCTTGGTATGCCAAGCCTGGTTGCGCGAGACCCTGGCGCAGCCCTTCGCCGGCAAGACCGTGACCGTCACCCACTTTGCACCCAGCTTGCACAGCTGCGACCCGCGTTACGGCCTGGTGCCCGGCAGCGCTGGCTTTTGCAATGCCCTGGACGACTTGCTGCCCCATGCCCACCTTTGGCTGCACGGCCATCTGCACGCCCCCAGTGACTACACCGCTTCAGGCCTACACCCTGATGGCAGTGCGTGGAATTGCCGTGTCGTCGCCAATCCCTTAGGCTATGCCCGTAAAGGAGAACAGCTGCACTTCCAGCCTGCGGCGTGCATCACCTTATGATTTCTTTGCTTTCACTTGGTTGCGCTCCCAGAAACATGACTTACGTCAAGACAACATGAGCCCCAGTGATTACCCTTGGTTCTATCAATTTGGAGATATGTCTCATGAAAATCTTGCTCGCTGTCGACGGTAGCCCCTTCACCAAAAAAATGCTGGCGTACTTGGCCGCGCACGAAGAACTGGTGGCCGCAGGCCGCCACGACTACACCGCGCTGACGGTACAAGCCGCCCTGCCTCCCCGTGCACGCGCAGCCCTGAGCAAAGACATGGTGGATGAGTACTACGCCGAAGAATCCGCCAAGGTGCTCGAGCCCGTGTCCAAGTTCTTGGCACAAAGCGGCATCACCGTGCATGCCCGCGCCGAAGTTGGCCCCGCCGGTGAAGTCATCGCCAAGATGGCCGAAGAAGGCAAGTTTGACCTGATCATCATGGGCACCCACGGCCACGGCTCGCTGGGCAAGCTGGTGATGGGCTCGGTCTCCACCCAGGTGCTGGCCAACTGCTCCGTGCCTGTGATGCTGATTCGCTGATTCAGCGCTTCTCGCACAAAAAAGGGCTGCATCTGCAGCCCTTTTTTTACGCCCCCTCGCCGCTCAATGCGCGGCACCCGGTTGCACCGGCAAACGCAGCACAAAGCTGGCGCCCGGCTGGCCGTCCAGACGGCCCTCGCAGGCCACGCTGCCGCCATGGTGCAGTGCAATGCTGCGCACCAGCGACAGCCCCAACCCCACGCCGCCCGAGCGCTCGCTTGCCCCTGGCAGGCGGTAGAACTTTTCAAAAATACGCTCGCGCTGATCGGGTGGCACGCCGGGGCCAATGTCTTGCACGCGGATCACCGCCATATCGCCCTCGCGCGACAGCAGCAAACTGACTTCTCCGTGGCTGTAGCGGCGCGCGTTTTCCAGCAGATTGCGCACGGCGCGGCGCACCAGCTTGGCAATCGCGGGCACCTCCACGCCTTCGGTGGCCTGCACCTCCAGATCCGCGTCCACACGGGCACACTCTTCGGCCGCCAGGCCAATCAAGTCCACGCTCTCCACTGTGCCCACATCCACGCCGGGCTGCTCCAGGCGGCTGGCCAGCAAGATTTCATCGACCAGCTGGTCCAGCTCGTTGATGTTGCGCTGAATCTCGCGCTTGGCTTTGGCCACCGAGGCATCGCCGCCCATCAACTCCAGCCCCATGCGAATGCGCGCCAGGGGCGAGCGCAACTCGTGCGAGGCATTGGCCAGCAGCGATTTGTGCGACTGCACCAGCTCTTCAATGCGGCTGGCAGCGGCATTGAACTGGCGCGCCAGATCGGCCACTTCGTCCGTGCCTTCGGTGGCCACACGCACCGTCAAATCACCTTCGCCAAAGCGTTGCACCCCGCGCTGCAAGTTCTCCAGGCGCTTGAGCAAGCGGCGAATGATGGGGAACACGCCCACCACCACGACCAGGCCAATCAAGCCCAGCAGCCACAAAAAGCCAAACGGCGGGCGCAGCCAAAACGCCCAGTCATGGCCGGGCGGCCCATGGCGGCCGTTGCTGGCCCCTGCGCCCCCGACGCGCGGCGTCATTTCCAGAAAATAGGTCTGGCCGTCGGCGCCGTCGATGCTAAAGCGCGGGGCATCGCCCTCGCCGCGGCGGATGCGCTCAAACGGCCCTTGCACCAGCACGCGGCCCGTAGCATCGGTCACGGTCATCTCGCGCGCCAGCGAGGTGGGGGATGCGTTGTTGCGTGCGTTGTGCGCTTCGGCCTGCTGCCAGGCCCAGCCCACCACCAAGGTGAGCACCGCCACACCGCCCACCACAGCCAGCCAGATGCGCAGATACAGCCGCTGAGAGAAAACTTTGAACATGCGCCGCCTTAGTCTTGCTGCTTGGCAAACACATAGCCCACGCCACGCACCGTCAAGATGCGCTTGGGCGCTTTGGGATCGACCTCAATCGCGGCGCGAATGCGGCCCATGTGCACGTCGATGGAGCGGTCAAACGCCTCCAGCTCACGACCCCGCACGGCTTCCATGATCTGGTCGCGCGTAAGCACGCGGCCCGCACGTTCGGCCAGCGCCACCAGCAAATCAAACTGGTAGCTGGTCAGCTCAGCGGCTTGGCCGGCCACCTGCACGGTGCGGGCATCGCGGTCAATTTCCAGCGAGCCAAAACGCAGCACATGGGCAGCCGCCTGGGGCGCGGTGCTCAGGCCATCGTCGCCCCGGCGGCGCAAGATGGCACGAATGCGTGCCAGCAACTCGCGCGGCTCAAAGGGTTTGGGCAGATAGTCGTCGGCCCCCAGCTCCAGCCCAATCACGCGGTCCATGGGGTCACCCTTGGCGGTGAGCATGAGCACCGGCACTTTGGCCACCGGGCCGGGCATGGCGCGCAGGCGGCGGCACACTTCCAGCCCGTCCATATCGGGCAGCATCAAGTCCAGGATGAGCAAATCGGGCAATTTGCCGCTGCCCTGCAGATGGGCCAGCCCACTGGTTGCATCCGCGCAATGCACAACGGCCAAACTGTTTTGCCCGAGATAGTCGCTGACCATATCGGCCAAACGCACATCGTCTTCAATCATCAACAGGGTATGGGTGCTCATAACGCCCCAGTGTAGAGAAGCTGTTTGTCTGTTGCGTAAAGCACAGGTAAAAAGATAAAAACGGAGCTGTCAGCGCTGGTTAAACCTGGGTTTCAGCAGCTTTTCTATGTGAAATCCTTATTTCACAAGCGCTGGCAGCTCCTTTTTTACCACTTAGCGCAGCCGCACCCGCGCCGCCAGCGCCACCAGCAGCAGCACCGGCACACCCAAACAGGCCGTGCCCACAAAAAAGGTCTCGTAGCCATACGCATCCACAAACTGGCCAGAAAAGCCCGCCAGCCACTTGGGGGCCAGCAGCATCATGGAGCTGAACAGCGCGTACTGCGTGGCCGAGTACTGCACATTCGTCAGGCTGGAGAGATAGGCAATAAAAGCCGCCGAGGCAATGCCACCGGCCAAATTGTCGGCACTGACCACCAGCGTCAGCCCGGTCAGGTCATGGCCGCGCGTGGACAGCCAGGCAAACAGCAAATTGCTGGCGGCTGATAACACGGCGCCCAGCATCAGCACCCGCATCACGCCCCAGCGCATGGACATCACGCCCCCAATGAAGGCGCCCAGCAGCGTCATGACCACACCAAACACCTTGGTGACGGCGGCCACCTCATCCTTGCTAAAGCCCATGTCCACATAAAACGGGTTGGCCATGATGCCCATCACCACATCGCTGATGCGGTAGACCGCAATCAGTGCCAGCACCAGGGCCGCTTGCCAGCGGTAGCGCTGGATAAAGTCGGCAAACGGTGCCACCAGCGCACCTTGCAGCCATTGCGCGATATTTTTGGACGCTGGCAGCGGCTGGGGGTTGGGCTCTTTCGAGCAAAGCACCGTCACCACCCCCACCAGCATGCTGGCCGCCATGACCAGATACGCAACCTGCCAGGCGCCGTGCACATAGCCCGTCACATCGCCCTGCGCACGCGCCGCCAACCACAGCGCGCCCGCGCCCGCCCAGATCATGGCCAGCCGATAGCCCGTCTGGTAGGTGGCGGCCAAGGCGGCCTGGTGGTCGGTGTCGGCCGACTCAATGCGGAAGGCATCCAGCGCAATGTCTTGCGTGGCCGAGCCAAAGGCCACCGCCAGCGCGCACCAGACAATCGGGTCCAGGGCCTGGATCGGGTCGCTGAACGCCATGCCCACCAAGCCCGCCACAATCATCGCCTGCGATAGCAGCAGCCAGCTGCGCCGCCGCCCCAGTGCCCGCGTAAGCCACGGGATCGGCATGCGGTCGACCAACGGCGACCACATCCATTTGAAGGCATAGGCCAGCGCCACCCAGCTCAGATAGCCAATCGTGGTGCGGTTGATGCCCGCTTCGCGCAACCAAAATGAGAGCGTCCCCAGCACCAGCAGCAAGGGCAGACCGGCAGAAAAGCCCAGCGCCAGCATACGCAGGCTGGCCGGCTCTGCGTACACCTTCAACGTGGCACGCCAAGAGCGGCGAGGCGGGCTGGTGGTAGCGGGGGTAGGTTGGGAAGCGTCGGACATGGTGCGGTGCAAAAAGCGTTGCCCCATTATCGCCAGCACCGCTACCATGACAGCCCACATGACCTGCGCCGCACCCCCTGTTACCGTTGATTGCAGCATTCGCCATTACTGCGGCGAGCATGCGGCGCATGTGCACGAGGGTCACGCCCAACTGCTGTATGCGCTGGCGGGGCGCATGGAGCTGGAAGTCGATGGCCGCAGCAATTTTGTCGACACCGCTTGCGGGCTGCTGATTCCTGCGGGCAGCCGCCACGGCTATCTGGCCCCGCCGGGGGCACAAATGCTGGTGCTGGATGTGGCGGGCATCGCCCACACCGCGCTGGACAAGGTGCGCCGGTTTCAAGTGCCCGCCGCTGCACGCTGCGCACCGCAGCTCATGCCCGCTGCACAGCGCTTGCAACTGCTGCTGCAATCCCCGGCGCTGCTGCCGCGACGTGCGGTGGATGTGGCTGCCATCGAAGCGCAGGTGCGCGCCCGCTTGCACAGCGACTGGCCCACGGCCCGCCTGGCGGCCTTGGCCCATCTCAGCCCCCAGCGCTTTCATGCACGCTGGCAGGAGCTGACGGGGCAGACCCCGCAGCAATGGCTGCGCCAGATACGGCTCGATGAGGCCGAGCGCCTGCTAGCGCGTGGCCGCAGCCTAGAGGCCTGTGCCCGCAGCTGCGGCTATGCCACAGCCAGCGCTTTGGCCTATGCGCTGCGGCGCGACCGCCAGACCGGCGCGCGGCACGTGCGCAGCCAAGTGCCAGGCACAACCCGCACGGCCGACTGACGGCAGGCCGCGCACTATGCGCGTTGCTCGACATTCGCGGCGGCCTTTGGTGGCAGCATCGCTGCATGCCGCAATTTTCTTCCTCCCTGCACGGTGTCGTGCTCGTACTTTTGGCCGCGGTGCTGTGGGGCACCACGGGCACTGCCAACAGTTTTGCCCCCGAGGGCATGCCGCCGTTCTGGGTGGGCGCGCTGCGACTGGTCATGGCTGGTGCATTCTTTGTGCTGCTGGGCAGTGTGCTCAAGGGCAGCGCCACCACCCGCCAAGCGCCGCTGCACTGGGGGCGCATGCTGCTGTGTGCGCTGTGCATGGTCACCTACAACCTGGCATTTTTTGCAGGCCTGCAAACCACCGGTATTGGCCTGGGCACCGCGGTGGCGATTGGCTCCAGCCCCGTATGGGCCGGTCTGCTGCAAGCGCTCATGCTGCGCCGCTGGCCCGGCGGGCTGTGGTGGTTGGGCACCACGGTGGGCGTGATCGGCGGCTTTGTGATGACCCAAGGCAAAGGGGGCGACATGAGCGCTTCAGCCACCGGCTTGCTGCTGTGCCTGCTGGCGGGCTTGGCCTATGGTGCCTATGCCGTTATCAGCCAGCCGCTGATCGTGCAGTCAGGCGTGACTCGCGTGAATGCCTGGGTATTTTTCAGCGCCGCGCTGATTGCAGTGCCCATCGCTGCGCTGCTGGGCGGCATGCCCCACACCAACGCACAAGGCTGGGCCGTGGTGGTGTATCTGGGGGTGGTGGCCACGGGTGTGGCGTATTTGCTGTTTTCCATCGGCCTGCGCAGCATTTCTGCGGCCACCAGCGTGGCCTTGAGCAAGTTTGAGCCCATCACCGCCTTTGTCTTGGCGATGGTGGTGGTGGGCGAGCGCCCCGGCTGGCTGGCATGGTGTGGCTTGGCGCTGGTATTGCTGGGCTTGTGGCTGGTGGTGCACAGCGAAATGCGTCAAAACCGACAGACCTAGCCGTGCCCCCGCTTTTACACTGGAGGCGTTTGAAGATGGAGCCACGCATGTCCCCTGTTGAATTCCTGCCCCCACCTATGTCCGACTCTTGCGCCACCACCTGCTGGTGCGGCAGCGCGCATGCGGGTGCAAGGCACAGCCTGTGGCAGGCGCGGCGCGCTTTTTTGCAGCTGGGGGGCAGCGCCGTGGCTGCGGCAGCCGTGCCCGCTTGGGCGCAGGTGCAAGTGGGCGAAGCCTCGCGCCTGCGCCATCTGGTGCCCGCCGAAGACTTGGAGCAAGCCGCCAACCAGCAATATGCGCAGCTGATTCAGCAAGCCCAGTCCAAAGGTGCCCTGGTGGCCCCCAACGACCCGCAAACCCAGCGCCTGCACCGGATTGCCAAGGCCTTGATTCCCCACACCTATGCGTGGAACGAGCGGGCCCGCAACTGGCAGTGGGCCGTGGCCTTGATTCGCAGCGATGATGTGAATGCGTTTTGCATGCCCGGGGGCAAGATTGCGTTTTTCACCGGCATCATCCAAAAGCTGCAGCTCACGGACGACGAGATCGCCATGGTCATGGGCCACGAAATGGCCCACGCCCTGCGCGAGCATTCGCGCGAGCAACTGGCCAAAAACTCGGCCACCAGCCTCGGCATCTCGCTGGGTGCCCAGTTGCTGGGCCTGGGCGATGTGGGCAACTACGCCGCACGGCTGGGCGGCCAGCTGCTGAGCCTGCGCTTTAGCCGCAACGATGAAAGCGATGCCGATCTGGTGGGGCTGGAGATTGCCGCACGCGCAGGCTACAACCCCCAGGCGGCTGTGGCGCTGTGGGAGAAGATGGGCAACGCCACAGGCAACAATGCCAACGGGCTGTCTTTCCTCTCCACCCACCCCAGCGGGCCTGAGCGCATTCGTGAGCTGCAGCGCAACGTGCCCAGCGTGCAGGGCTTGTACCAAGCGGCGCGCCGTTCGCGCTAGGCCACGCGGGCGAGCGCGCAGTGCACCGGTCTTAGCCCAGCGCTTTCAATCCATCATCAATAGCGGTTGCAAGCGTTGCAGCACTTGCGCGAAGCGCTACCGTTTCAGCAGCATCCAGCTGCGGCATCAACGGCGCAGAAGCCCCCCGGCTGCTGATCACATGCGGCAGCGACACGCAGGTGTTGGCCACCCCCAGCAGCTGGGGCATGAAGGTGGAGACCGGGTGGATGCTGCTTTCATCTTCGACCATCGCTTTGACCAGGCGCGCAATGCAGCCACCAATCCCGAAGTTCGACACCCCCTTGCCCGCCTTGATGCGGTAAGCCGCCGTGCGCACATCGTGCTCCATGTGCTGCTGCAAGGCCGCATCAATGGGGCGGCCCCGCTGCACGGCAAACTCCAGCACCGGCATGCCGGCGATCAAGGCGTTGGACCAATGCACCACGGACGAGTCGCCGTGCTCACCCAGCACATAGGCGTGGATGGAAGCGGGCGCCACATCCAGGTGCTGCGCCAGACGATCACGGAAACGGATGGAGTCGAGCGTGCAGCCCGTACCAATCGCGCGGCCCGGCGCCACGCCAAAGCGCTGCACCGCTATAGCAGGCATGACATCCACCGGGTTGGTAGCAAACAGCAGCACAGTGTCGGGCGCGGCCTTGAGCACCTGGGCCAAGATGCCGTCCATGATGTGCAGATTCTGGTGCAGCAGCTGCAGCCGGGTTTGGCCAGGCTGCAGGCTGGCCCCCGCCGTAATCACCACCACGGCCGCGCCCGCCAAATCGGCATAGCTGCCTTCCACCACACGCGCTGAGGTGCCAAATGCGGCGGCATGGGCAATGTCTGCGGCCTCGCCCGCAGCACGTGCGGGGTTGGTGTCCACCAGCACAATGTCGCTGATGCCCGGCATCGCAGAGAGCAAATACCCCGCTGCAGCGCCCACCTGACCGGCCCCAATAATTCCAATTCGCGCGCCCATCTCTGTCCTTTGTTTGCTGGCAATGCCCGCATGCTAGGAGATCAAGGGTTTACCCGAGAGATTCCGCTCCCGATTGATTGACGCGCATCAATATTGAAAAGGACTTTGCGCTTTTTCGCGCCGTAGCGGCCGGGTACTGCAGCGCTGCGCGTTGGCGGGGCGGGCAGGAGAAAAGCGCTTTTCAGTTGCTGCATGCAGCTTCAGGTATTGCCCACATAGGGATTCGTCTTGCGCTCGCGGCCAAAGCTGCTCTCTGGCCCGTGGCCGGGAATAAACACCGTCTGATCGCCCATGGGCCACAGGCGCTGCACGATGGAATCAAGCAGCTGCTGGTGGTTGCCCTGGGGAAAATCGGTGCGGCCAATGCTGCCGGCAAACAGCACATCGCCCACAAAACAACGGTCAATTTGCGGTGCATGAAACACCACATGCCCCGGCGTGTGGCCCGGCGTGTGGCGCACGTTCAGCGTCTCGAACCCGATGCGCACGGTGTCGCCATCTTGCAGCCAGCGCGTGGGCTCAAACGGCTCTGCCGGGGGAAAGCCAAACATCGCCCCTTGCTGCGGCAGCCCGGCAATCCAGAAACGGTCGCCTTCGTGCGGCCCCACGATGTCCAGCTTGAACTTGTCGGCCAGCTCGGCCACACCGCCTGCATGGTCGATGTGGGCGTGCGTCAACCAAATGGCTTTGGGCTGCAGCCCCAGGCGCTCGAGCTCCCATTCAATCGTCTCCAGATCCCCTCCGGGGTCCACAACGGCGGCCTCTTTGGTCTGGTCGCACCACACCAAAGAGCAGTTTTGTTGAAAGGCGGTGACGGGGATGGTGTGGTAGTGCAGCATGGGCGATGGTGAAAGCAAAGGAGTGGGGGAATGCGCGCATTGTGGCCGAAGGCATGCACAAGAAAAAAGCCTTGTGGGCCCACGGCACACAAGGCTTTGCAGCAGTGCCGCTGGCGAACTTAGCTGCCCAGCTTGAGCACACCGCGCATGATGAAGGAGTGCCCGGGGAAGGAGCACAGATAGGTGTACTCGGTGCCCGGCTTGAGCTTGGCCACTTCAAAGTCAAAGGTGGTGGTTTCACCGCCGCCAATCATCTTGGAATAGCCAATCACGCGGCTATCGCCGGGCTTGACGTAGTCCGCCGCCATGCCGGCTTTCATGCCATCGGCCGCGGCCGCGTTGGCGTCTGCCGTGGTGGTCAGCACGATGTTGTGGCCCATCGACGACTTGGGCATCTTGCCAGTGTGCTTCAAGGTCATGGTGTATTTGGTGCAAGACTTGGGCACTTCGACCTGCTTGATGTTGAACTGCATCTGGTCATTGCCTTCAATGGTGATGGTGCAATCTGCAGCCATCGCGGGGGCAGCCATCACACCTGCAGCCATCACGGCCAGCGTTATCCAGGTCTTCTTCACGGTCAACATCCTTTGCACGGGTTAAAAGAGCAAGCTGCAGCGCCAAAACACTGCAATCCGCAGACATTCTGAAACAAATCTCTACAAAAGGTCGGCTTTTCACCGCTACGTGGTGCAGAAGTTTTTATTTCGCTATGATTTTTTTGACTCGCATCAAACGCCGTTCGGCACGAATGCGACAACCGCTTCGCTTTAAATAGCTGCTTACGCTTGATTTCATTGAATTTCCAATAGTTTTTTATCTGAAAGCTAAGAATTACCAGCGCTAAGCGCTCTTAAAAAACTTCCTACCCCTACCGCTCTGCCTGCGGCGACGATCACGCCCGATGACGCACGCAGCGGCAGGCCCGCCGCCTCCCCCTTGATCGCGCATCGCATGCGCGCCGGTATTAGCCCCACCCACACATGGCCAGACGGCGCTTTGCATAATTTGCGATCTACTTTGACTTGCGCTCTTGTGAATACCTCTGCTGTTGCTGCACCTGTGTGCCAAGCTTCTTTTTCTGAACGCGACTTCCGCAATGCGCTGGGGCAATTCGCCACCGGTGTGACGGTGGTCACCACGGCCGATGCGCAAGGCAATCCCGTGGGCATGACGGTGAGCTCGTTCAACTCCGTCTCGCTCGATCCTGCACTGGTGCTGTGGAGCATTGCGCGCAGCTCGGGCAGCTTCCCGGCTTTTGCGCAAAGCAGCCACTACGCCATCCATGTGCTGGCCAGCCACCACAAGGCACTGGCATTTCAGTTTGCGCAGCGCGGTATCGACCGCTTTGCTGGCGTGGAGTGGTCGGCCAACGCGCAAGGCGTGCCGCTGCTGGCCGATGCGCTGGCCACCTTTGAGTGCCGCGCCCGCAGCCAGTACCCGGAAGGCGACCACCTGATCATGGTGGGCGAAGTGCTGGCCTGCAGCCATAGCGCCAACGCAGCACCTTTGCTCTACCACGCAGGCCAGATGCGCTAGAGCGGCGTGCCGTAGCGCACGGCACCCATAAAAAAACCGCAGCACCCTATCGGGCCTGCGGTTTTTTTGCGCCTGGCTCCAGGCTTAGCGCGAAGACTCTGGCAGCTCGATCTTCACTTCCAGCACTTCCAGGTTGTCTTGGCGCTCCAGTTGCACCTTGATGTCTTCGGGGTTGATCGACACGTACTTGGAGATCACCGCCATCAGCTCGCGCTGTAGCGCGGGCAGGTAGTCGGGCTGGCCCGAAGCGCCCCCCACGCGTTCACGCGCGAGGATGATTTGCAAACGCTCTTTGGCCACCGAAGCCGATTTTTTCTTCTCACCCAACAGCATAGAAATAATGGACATGGCTGCTTACCTCCCGCCAAACATGCGCTTGAAGAAGCCGGGCTTGCTCGCCTCGGTAAAACGCATTGGCTTTTCTTCGCCCAGAAAACGGGCAATCACGTCCTTGTAAGCCTCGGAAACGTCCGAGCCTTCCATGTGCACCGCGGGCACGCCCTGGTTCGAGGCTTGCAGCACGGTCTCAGACTCGGGGATCACGCCAATCAGGGGAATGCGCAGAATGTCTTCAATGTCCTGAATGGACAGCATCTGGCCGTCTTCCACGCGGTTGGGGTTGTAGCGCGTGATCAGCAAGTGCTCTTTCACGCTCTGGCCCTTGGCTGCCTTGTCGGTCTTGGAGCCCAGCATGCCCAAGATGCGGTCCGAGTCGCGCACCGAAGAGACTTCCGGGTTGGTGGTCACCAGCGCCTCATCGGCAAAGTGCATGGCCATCAGTGCGCCGCTTTCAATGCCCGCAGGGGAGTCGCAGATGATGAAATCAAACCCCATCGCAGACAGGTCGTCCAGCACCTTTTTGACGCCTTCTTGCGTCAATGCTTCCTTGTCGCGGGTTTGCGAGGCGGCCAGCACAAACAGGTTGTCGCACTGCTTGTCTTTGATCAGCGCCTGATTGAGGTTGGCTTCACCTTGGATCACATTGATCAGGTCATACACCACACGGCGCTCGCAGCCCATGATCAGATCCAGATTGCGCAGACCGACGTCAAAGTCGATCACTGCGGTTTTGTGGCCGCGCAGGGCCAAGCCAGATGCAAAACTTGCGCTGGTGGTGGTCTTACCCACGCCACCTTTACCAGAGGTCACTACGACAATTTTGGCCATGTTTGCTGGGTTCCTTAGCGAAGAATCTTGTAGAAAATGGGTGTGTGGAGAGTGCGGTTGCAGGTGCTCATGCTAAACGCATGGGCTCAATCACCAGTTTTTCACCCTCTAAACGGGCTTGGGCAGGCTTGCCTGCGATGTCTTGGGGCAGGTCCGCTTCCAGCGCCCGGTAGTTGCCCGCAATCGACAGCAGCTGCGGCTCCATGCAGGTGCTGAAAATGCGCGCTTCGGTATTGCCGCGCGCCCCGGCCACGGCACGACCCCGCAAGGGTGCGTAGACATGGACGTTGCCATCGGCGATCACTTCCGCACCATAACTGACCACGGCCATCACCACCAGATCACAACCCTTGGCATAAACCTGCTGGCCGGAGCGCAAGGGCTTGTCAATGATCATGGCGTTGGCAGCAGGTACAGGCACTTCGCGCACCACCTCCACGGGCACTTCACGGATGATTTCCACCTCGCGCACCACTTCTTTGGTGCGCACGGGGTGTGCATCCGGGGCGGGCATCAGCCCCGCGTCATGCGCCGCGGCCATCTGCTGCGCCGAGCCATTGCACACGGCCACCGGCAAGGTGCGGTGTTTTTTCAACAGCTTGATGAGCTTGGGAAAGTCAATCGCCTCGGTGCTGTCACGTACATGCTGCAAGTCCACCAGCACCGGGTCGTTATCAAAAAAATCGGGGTCGTCCGCCAGGCGCTGGGCCAAATCTTTGGCCAGGACAGCGACCTGGGTGTCGCGCAATGCCACCGCCATCACCGGCAACTGGGCGCTTTTAAGGTCAAAGCTGGATCGGGCGGGGCCCTGCGAGTCAACGGCCATGGTGTGGAGTGCGAAAAAAGAAGGGGACGCGAACTCAAAACGCGCTAAGTGTACCCCGCAAGCCTGCGCCACCCATGCAGCACTGGGGGCTCGGCGCAACACCCTGTATCCAGCGCAGGCATCACAGCGCCTATGCAACCAGCGCTTGCTTGCGCTGCGCATAGCCTACAAACCAGTCCAAACTGGCGGGGTTGGCCATGGTGTCCGGGTTGACCACTTTCTGCAAAGGCTGGCCCAGCAACAGCTTTTTGATGGGCAGCTCCTGCTTTTTGCCCGTCAGGGTGCGGGGAATCTCTGCGACCTGCACGATTTCATCCGGCACAAAGCGCGGGGAAAGGGCCTGACGGATGGCGGCTGCCAGCTTGGCCTGCAGTGCAGCATCCAACTGCAGCCCATCGCGCAGCACCACAAACATGGGCATAAAGCTCTCGCGGCCCAGGTATTCCAAATCCACCACCATGCTGTCCAGCACCTCGGGCAACGCTTCCACTGCGCTGTAGATTTCGCTGGTGCCCATACGCAGCCCATGGCGGTTGATGGTGGCATCGCTGCGGCCATAGATGGTGCAGCCGCCGTGCGGCGATACCTTGAGCCAGTCCCCGTGGCGCCACACACCGCCCATCGCTGCCGCCCCATCGCCGCCACCAGGCTGGCGCCCATGGCCTGCGGGGTACATGTCAAAGTAGCTGCCAAGATAGCGCTGGTTGCCTGCATCACCCCAGAAATACAGCGGCATGGACGGGATGGGCTGGGTGCACACCAGCTCTCCCACGGCGTCGGTCACGGGCTCGCCCGCCTCGCTCCAAGCTTCCACGGCCGCGCCCAGCATGCGGCATTGCATTTCGCCCGGTTGCTGGGGCAGCTCGCGATTGCCGCCAATAAAAGCGCCACAAAAGTCTGTGCCGCCCGACAAATTGTTCCACCAGATATGGGGTGTGCCCATCTGCGCAAATTGCTGTGTGCCCCAGGCTTGCACATCGGGCGGCAGGGGAGAGCCGGTGCTGCCCAGCGAAGTGATGCGTGACAAATCCCCGCATTGCGCCAAATCCAAGCCGGCCTTCATGCAGTTGGCATAAAACGCCGCACCCGCGCCAAAGCTGGAGACCTGGTGGCGCGCCGCAAAGCGCCACAGCACACCCCAGTCGGGCTGGTCTTTGCTACCACCGGGGCTGCCGTCGAAGATCACGCAGGTGGTGCCGCCCAGCAGGCCCGCAACCTGCGAGTTCCACATCACCCAGCCGGTAGAGCTGTACCAGTGAAAGCGCTCGCCCCAGCTCTCGGGGTCGTAGCTGCAGCCCACATCGTTATGCAAGGCTTTCATGGCCAGCGCCACAATCACGATGCCGCCATGCCCGTGCACGATGGGCTTGGGTAAGCCCGTGGTGCCACTGGAATACACAATCCACAGCGGGTGGTCAAACGGCAGCCACTGCGGCGCAAACGCGGCCACCGCCGCATCGTCGCGCGCCACGGCATCGCTCCAGTTGGCGCTGTCCGGCACCTGCTGCGTGGCAAACGGGGTGCGCAGCACCAGCATGTGCTGCACGCTGGGCAGTTGCGCACGCAGTTCGCTGGCGATCTGCCCCCGGTCCATGGCCTTGCCGGCGTAGTACACGCCATCCACGGCAATCAATACTTTGGGTTCGATCTGCTTGAAGCGGTCGAGCACCGCCGCCGTTCCCATGTCGGGCGAGCACACACTCCACACACCGCCCACGCTGGCCACGGCCAGAAAAGCCACGATCGCCTGCGGAATGTTGGGCAGGTATGCCGCCACGCGGTCACCGGGCTGCACACCCTGCGCCTGCAAATGCAGGGCCAGAGAGGCAACTTGGCGGCGCAATTCGGGCCAGCTCAACTCGGTCACCTCACCGCGCTCGTTCTCCGCAATCACGGCAGGCATGCCCGCCGCGTGGGCGGCATCCGCATGGCGCAGCACCTGCTGGGCGTAGTTGACCTGTGCGCCCGGGAACCACTGGGCGCCGGGCATCACGTTGCGGCCCAGCGCTGCGCTGTGCGGCGTGGGGGACTGCATCTCAAAATAATCCCAGATGCTTTGCCAAAAGCCATCCAGATCAGTGACAGACCAGCGCCACAGCGCGTCGTAGCTCTCAAAATGCAGCCCTCGGGTTTGCGCCAGCCAGTTTTGGTAGCGGCGCATCAAAGGGGTACGGCGGGTGTGGGGCATGGTAGTTGCAGGCATGGGCACCACCCTAGCGCTGACCGGCGCCCGCCGCCATGCCAGCGTCCCGAATTGACAAGCCGCAAGTTTTCAACCGTTGGTCGGCGGCGATAGAAGGCGCCCCCACACCGTGCCCTTGATACAGTGCAAGCCATCCAGCGCGCAAACCGACGCACAATGCGCCTTCAGCACTGACAAAGACCGCCTACAGACCGGGCCACAATAGGGGCCCACTTTCACAGTGATTGCACACATGTCCATGAACACCGATGTCCTTATCGTGGGCGCAGGTCCTGCCGGCCTGTCGCTCGCCATCTCTTTGGCCCACGCGGGCTTGCAAGCCACGGTGCTGGAACTGCAGGACGAATCCCAACTGGCCAGCCCCGCGCCCGATGGCCGCGAGATTGCGCTGACCCACCCCAGCGTGCAGACCTTGCAGCGCCTGGGCACCTGGGCGCGCCTGCAGGATCACGAGATTGGCACGATCCGGGACGCCATCGTGCATGATGGCCCGGTGGGTGTGCGCTCCACGCTCGACATCGTCGCGGAGGGCAGCGGTGCAGACTATCTGGGCCGCATCGTGCCCAACTTTGCGCTGCGCCGCACCGCCTGGGAAGTGGCCAGCACCACCCAGGGCGTGCACATCATCACCGGCGCACGGGTGACGCAAGTCACCACCAGTGACAGCCACGCCGAAGTGCATTACACGCAGGACGACAAGGGGGTGCGCGTGGATGCGGCCCCACTCAAAGCGCCGCTGGTCGTGGCCGCAGACAGCCGTTTTTCTGCGGTGCGGCGCATGCTGGGTGTGGGCACGCAAATGACCGACTTTGGCCGCAGCGTGATCGTCTGCCGCATGCGCACCAGCGTCTCGCACGAAGACAAGGCCCATGAGTGCTTTGGCTATGACCGCACCCTGGCCATCTTGCCCGTGCAGCCCGACCCGGACACCGGCGAGCTGCTGTGCTCGGCCGTGGTCACCACCGATTCGGCCGATGCGCAGCAACTGATGCAGCTGTCGCCCGAAGACTTTGCCGCCCATGTGCAAAACCACTTCCAAAGCCGTCTGGGCGATATGCAACTGGTGGGCGAGCGCCACATTTACCCCCTGGTGGCCACCTATGCCCACCGTTTCAGTGGTGAGCGTTTTGCCTTGCTGGGCGACGCCGCGGTCGGCATGCACCCGGTCACGGCCCATGGCTACAACCTGGGCCTGTCCGGCGTGGAACGCCTGACCGCCTGCATCGTCTCTGCCCGCGCTGCCGGTCAAGACTGGGGCAAGGCCGCCGTGCTGGCACCCTACGCACAGGGCCACCACCGCCATGCATGGCCCATCTTCCAGGGCACCAACACGGTGGTGAAGCTGTTTACCGATGCGCGCCCCGTGCCCCGCCTGGTGCGCACAGCCATCATTGAGGCCTCGCGCCGCATTCCGCCCCTCAAGGCCGCCATCGTGGCCCAGCTCACCGGTCGCAGCGCCTGGACGCTGATAGGCCGCCAATTGCCGCGCCCACCGTTTTTTCCGCGCAACAGCCGCTGACCACAGCGCACGCAAAAATAGGAGTGCCTAGCGCTGGTGTTTGCTTGCTTTTGAAGCCCTAGGCGCCTCAATGCGAGCAAACACTTGCGCCACATGCTCCTAAAAACAAAGCCAAGCAAAAACCACGCTGGCACGCTCTCTGCTTCCACTTATCTGACATGGCAACACGTGTGCGCTGCCCGGCGGTGTCGCGCGCGCGCGAAAGCCTCTAACATCGCGCCAGCAATTTTTACGGAGCCATACAAATGGGAATGTTTTCCTGGACTGAAAAGTCCCCAGCCGTGCTGCAAGGCGGCGGCGTCATTGGGCCTGATGAGCGCCTGCCCTGGACACAAACCGGCCTGATGGGCATTCAGCACGTGATCGCCATGTTTGGCTCGACCGTGCTGGCCCCCATCCTCATGGGCTTTGACCCCAACGTGGCCGTGCTGATGAGCGGTATTGGCACGCTTATCTTCTTTCTCATCACCGGCGGCAAAGTGCCCAGCTACCTGGGCTCGTCGTTTGCCTTCATCGGCGTGGTGATTGCCGCCACCGGCTTTGCAGGCCAGGGCGCCAACGGCAACATTGGCGTGGCACTGGGCGGCATCATCATGTGCGGCTTGGTCTACACCTTGATTGGTGTCGTAGTGCACCTGGTGGGCACGGGCTGGATTGAACGCTTCATGCCCCCGGTCGTGACCGGTGCCGTGGTGGCGGTGATTGGCCTGAATCTGGCGGCCATTCCCGTCAAGAACATGGCGGCCAACAACTTTGAAGCCTGGATGCAGGCGGTGACCTTTGTGTCCGTGGCACTGGTGGCCGTGTTCACCAAGGGCATGCTGCAGCGCCTGCTGATTTTGATTGGCCTGATTGTGGCCAGCATCATCTACGCCGTGCTGACCAACGGCATGGGCTTGGGCAAGCCGGTGGACCTGAGCGGTGTGGCGAATGCGGCATGGTTTGGCCTGCCCGCCTTCCACTCGCCCGTGTTTGAAGCCAACGCCATGCTGCTGATCGTTCCCGTGGTCATTATCCTGGTGGCCGAGAACCTGGGCCACATCAAGGCCGTGACCGCCATGACCGGCAAGAACCTGGACCAGTACATGGGCCGGGCCTTCATCGGTGACGGCGTGGCCACCATGGTCTCGGGCGCAGCCGGCGGCACGGGCGTGACCACCTATGCGGAGAACATCGGCGTCATGGCCGCTACCCGCATCTACTCGACCGCCGTGTTCATGGTGGCTGCCATCTTGGCGGTGCTCCTGGGCTTTAGCCCCAAGTTTGGCGCACTGATTCAGGCGATTCCGCTGCCCGTGATGGGCGGTGTGTCCATCGTGGTGTTCGGTCTGATCGCGATTGCGGGTGCCAAGATCTGGGTGGACAACAAGGTGGACTTCTCGGACACCAAAAACCTGATCGTGGCGGCTATCACCCTGATTTTGGGCACTGGCGAGTTCACGCTGAAATTTGGCGACTTCGCCCTGGGCGGTATTGGTTGCGCCACGTTTGGCGCCATCTTGCTGTACGCACTACTGAACCGCGCCAAGACGAACTAAGCGCACCGCATGCCGCGCCCTGCGGCTGATGCGCACCACCGACCTGCATGCAGGTCGGTTTTTTTTGCCCACTCATGCTGCACCGCAGCATTCCCAAGAGCAAGCCATTGCGCTGTAAAGTAAGCGATCGCTGCCTGGTATCGCACGTAATAACAATAGGTTAGATACACACCCAGCCATACCCGCTATTCTGTAGCAGAGGGTTAACACTGATACCATCACCCCCGGAGATTGGAGCCTGTAGAACTGCTGCACGCAAGACCCTGCGCAGCGCACCGCGTGGTGCCCGCGATGAGAAAAAACCTTGCTATTGCAGTTGCACAGCCCCTACAAAGCCGCCGCCACAGGCGGCTTGTTTTTGCAAAGTTGGAGAAACCTCGATGAGCCTGGCAGAGCGCGTGCGCTACCCACAATTTAATAACCTTCTCATGTCGGCCGAAGCGGCCGCAGCCCTGATTCCACACGGCGTGAACGTGGGCATGAGCGGCTTTACCGGTGCGGGCTACCCCAAGGCGCTGCCCCAGGCGATTGCAGCCCGCGCCAAGGCTGAGCATGCCGCAGGCAATCCCTACAAGATCAATGTATGGACCGGCGCTTCCACCGCTGCTGAATGCGATGGCGTGATGGCCGAAGCACACGCCCTCGGCCAGCGCCTGCCCTTTAACACCGACCCGATCGCGCGCAAGGCCATCAACAGCGGCGAGATCGACTTCATCGACATGCACCTGTCGCACGTGGCCCAGCACGCCTGGTTTGGCTTCCTGGGCCACATGCACATTGCGGTTGTGGAAGTGCTGGGCGTGACCGCCGATGGTCTGCTGATTCCGTCAACCGCCGTGGGCAACAACAAGACCTGGCTGGAAATTGCGGACAAGGTGATCCTGGAAGTGAACACCAAGCCACCCTCGAAGATGGAAGGCATGCACGACATCTACTACGGCACCGCCATTCCACCGCGCCGCATGCCCATCAGCATGACGCATGCCGATGACCGCATTGGTGAGCAGTACCTGCGTGTCGACCCCGCCAAGGTGATTGCCGTGGTGGAAACCCACAAGGGCGACCGTGACAACGTGTTTGCAGCGCCCGATGCGCAGTCCAACACCATCGCGGCCTCCATCATCGATTTCCTCTCGCACGAGATGAAGATGGGCCGCCTGCCCAAGGAAATGCTGCCCATCCAGTCGGGCGTGGGCAATGTGGCCAATGCCGTGCTGGCCGGTTTGCTGACCGGCCCGTTCGAGAACCTGCTGGGCTTCACCGAAGTGCTGCAAGACGGCATGCTGGACCTGCTGCGCGCAGGCAAGATGACCAAGGCCTCGGCCACGTCCATCTCGCTGTCTGCAGCGGCCTACAAGGACTTTGAGGACAACATCGACTTCTACCGCGAGCGCATCATCTTGCGCCCGCAGGAAATCTCGAACCACCCTGAGCTGGTGCGCCGTCTGGGCATCATCGCCATGAACTCGATGATCGAGGCCGACATCTACGGCAACATCAACTCCACCCACGTCATGGGCACGGGCATGATGAACGGCATCGGCGGCTCGGGCGACTTTGCGCGCAACGGCTACCTGTCGTTCTTTGTCACGCCCTCGGTGGCCAAGGACGGCAAGATCAGCTGCATCGTGCCCATGTGCTCGCACGTGGATCACACCGAGCACGACACGCAGATCATCGTCACCGAACAAGGTCTGGCCGATTTGCGCGGGCTGTCGCCCAAGCAGCGCGCCAAAGTCATCATTGAAAAGTGTGCACACCCGGACTACCGCGACCAGTTGCAGGACTACTTTGACCGCGCCCGCCACCAAGGCGCACAGCACACGCCGCACATCCTGACCGAGGCGCTGAGCTGGCACCAGCGCTTCATGGATACCGGCGACATGCGCATCTAAGCCACGCTGCACCCACAAAAAAACCAGCTGCCTTGCAGCTGGTTTTTTTATGGATGTGCACCGCTGAAAAGCGCTTTTCAGCCTAGGCCATGGTGACCGCAATAAAGGCCAGTAAAAACATCATGGCCGCGCCCACCAGGGGCAGGACCACGGGGATCAGGGGCACGACCGCTTCGACCGCATCTTCGGGCGGCTGGGGTGTGGCAGGATCATGGGAATCATTCATGGGCGCAACCTCCTCACTGCAAAGCGTTGAACAAGAACCGGCGCCGGGCCGACGGCCAGTTGCGGTTCATTCTAGGCAGGCAGCCCGGCCCGCGCGCACTGGCTAACCCTGAGGCCGGGGCCCGGACTGCAAAAGGCTTTACAGCCGCGTGGCCTCCATGCCGCCGGCGCGCAGTGCCTGCAACACGTCTTCAATGTGCTGCACATTGCGCGTTTGCAGCACCAGATCAATATCGACGTTTTGCGCCGCCAGCAAGGTGAAGGCGCGCTGGTGGTGCACCTCTTCGATGTTGGCGCCAGCCTCGGCAACCGTGGCAGTGATTTTGGCCAGCACGCCGGGCACATCGCGTGCGCTCACGCGGATGCGCGCCAGCCGCCCAGAGCGCGCCATACCGCGCTCAATGATGGCCGCCAGCAGCAGCGGGTCGATATTGCCCCCTGACAACACCAAGCCCACTTTCTGACCCTGGAACTTCTCACGGTGGCGAATCAGCGCTGCCAGCCCTGCTGCGCCTGCGCCTTCGACCAGGGTTTTCTCAATCTCCAGCAGCATGAGTACCGCCTGCTCAATATCGCCTTCGTCCACCAGCAGCAACTCGTCCACGCGCTCACGCACTACCGCCTGGGTGATAGTGCCGGCCGTGGCCACCGCAATGCCTTCGGCAATGGTGGATGTGCCCATGGGCAGGTGGCTGCCTTGCACCGCGTTGAGCATGGAGGGAAAGCGCTCGGTCTGCACCCCCACCACCCGTATCTCGGGCTTGAGGGCCTTGGCTGCGGTGGCAACGCCTGCAATCAGGCCGCCTCCGCCAATCGCCACCACCAGCGTATCCAGGTCAGGCTGATCGGCCAGCATCTCCAGCGCCAGCGTGCCCTGGCCAGCGGCCACCGCTTCGTCATCGAACGGGTGCACAAAGGTCAGCTGGCGCTGCGCTGCCAGCTGGTAGGCATGCTGGCGTGCGGCTTCCAGCGTGTCGCCATGCAACACCACTTCTGCGCCAAAGCCGCGCGTGCGCTCCACCTTCACGCCGGGTGTAAAGCGCGGCATCACGATGACGGCATGCACCCCCGTGCGCTGGGCGTGGTAGGCCAGGCCCTGGGCGTGGTTGCCCGCACTCATGGCGATCACGCCGCGCGCTTTTTCTTCCGCGCTCAGCAGCTGCAGGCGGTTGCACGCGCCACGCTCTTTGAACGAGGCGGTGAACTGCAGGTTTTCAAATTTCAAAAACACCTGCGCACCGACGATGTGCGAGAGGGTTTTTGACTCCACACAGGGCGTGCGCAAGATGTGGTCGCGCAAACGAACGGCAGCGGCTTGGATATCGGAATAACTCAGCATGGTCTGCACATTCTGGCGCAATGTGTGCGCTGGTGAAGCCCGTGTGGTTGCAAAATTCTTTTCAAATATTGAAGCAGCCAGCGCATGCATCGCCTTACTTTCAGCATGAAAGCAATCGCAAACTGGCTTTAGATGTGCGCAAGCTGCTACGTTCTTTTCATTGCGGCAATGCGCGCTGCAAAATGGCCTCGACATCACCGCCCTGCACATCCAGAGCCCCCACCACCCAGCCACAGCTGCTGGAGCCCAGCCTGGAGCGCACAAAGGCCTGCGCCACGGCCTGGGGCGCGTGCCGCAGCAACAAGCCCGCTTGTGCCACCAGCACCAGTTGCTGCACCCAGTGGCGCGCCTGGGCCTCGAGCTGTGCGGCGGGCTGGCGCAGCGCCGCTGCCAGCGCCTGCAAAGTGTTGTGCAGCACCGGCACACCCTCGGAGTGCTGCTGCAGATCGTGCAACAAGCAGGCAGCGCCTTCAGGGTCACGCGCCAGCGCGCGCAGCACATCCAGGCACATGATGTTGCCCGAGCCTTCCCAGATGGAATTGACCGGCGCCTCGCGCAGCAGGCGCGCCATGACGCTGCACTCCACATAGCCGTTGCCACCCATGACTTCCATGGCCTCGGCCACCAGCGCCGTTGCGCGCTTGCAGATCCAGAATTTCGCTGCGGGAGTGAGAATGCGCTTCCAGGCCTGCTCCAGCGGGGAGGCCGCGTGCTCAAAGGCCTGTGCCAGGCGCATGCCCAGCGTCATGGCGGCTTCGCTTTCCAGCGCCAGATCCACCAGCACATTGCGCATCAACGGTTGCTGCACCAGCGCCTTGCCAAAGGCCTGACGCTGGCGCGCATAGGCCAGCGCCTGCACGGTGGCCGTGCGCAAGATGGCGGCACTGCCGAGCACGCAGTTCAGGCGCGTCATGGCCGCCATCTCGATGATGGTGGGAATGCCACGCCCTTCCTCACCCACCAGCACGCCCCAGGCGTCTTGAAACTCCACCTCGCTGCTGGCATTGCTGCGGTTGCCCAGCTTGTCTTTCAACTGCTGAATGCGAATGCTGTTGCGCGTGCCATCCGGGCGCCAGCGCGGCACCCACAAACAAGCAGGGCCGCTGCCATCGGCCAGCTGCGCCACGACCAGATGCGCATCGCTGGTGGGGGCCGAGAAAAACCATTTGTGACCGCGCAGCAGGTATGTACCACCGCGCCCACCCGCTGCCACAGGCGTGGCCGTGGTGGTGTTGGCACGCACATCCGAGCCGCCTTGCTTTTCCGTCATGCCCATCCCGATCCACAGCGATGTTTTCTGGCTGCAAGGCAGGTCACGGCTGTCATAACTGGGGCTGAACAAACCAGGCTTGAGCTGCGCCCACAACGCAGGCTCTTGGCGCAGCAGCCCAATCGCCGCCGTGGTCATGGTGGCGGGGCACAGCGTGCCCTGCTCCACCTGCCCGTGCAGGTAAAAGCCCGCGGCCCAGGCACTGAAGCGGCCCGGCTGCGCGTTGTCAAACGGCAGGCTGACCAAGCCTTGCGCGCGGTACATGCCCAGCAGGGCATGCCATGCGGGATGAAACTCCACCGTTTCGCGCAAGCGCCCGCGTGCATCAAAGCGCTGCAATTGCGGGCCCGCAGTATTGGCCCAATGCGCCAGTTCCCACACGGCTGAAGACCCGAGATCGTGGGCATACCGGTGCAACTGCGGCACCCAGGCCTGCGCCCCCGCACGGGCCAATGCCTCCTGCAAGGCTGGGTCAGCGCCCAGCAAGTTCACGTCCCTCAGCTCATCAAACTGGTTGTGGACTTCGTGCGTTTCCCAAGGGTTCATGGCACACCTCCCAGACGGAACACGCAGTCTAAAAGCGTGGGGGAGGCGCAGCTACAGGGTCAACGCTAGCCGCTGATGCTCACCACGCGCAGCACCTCGGCGCCATAGGCTTCGAGCTTTTTGGCACCAATGCCGCTGATGCCTTGCAAGTCTGCCAAGGTCTGCGGATTGCGCTCGGCAATGCCCACCAGGGTGGCATCGTTGAAGATGACATAGGCCGGCAAATCGTGCGCTTTGGCCACCTCGGCCCGCCAGGCCTTGAGGTTGATAAAGCGCACCTGCGCATCAGGCCCCAGGTTGATGGCCGCTGCACTCGTTGGTGTGGTGCGCTTGTTGCTGCGCGTGCGCTGGGCTGCCACCGATTCGCGCAGCAAAACTTTCACCTCGCCGCGCAGCACGGCGCGCGACTGCGGCGTGAGCGTGAGCGTGTCAAATACATGGCCACTGTTCTCGCTGGTGACCTTGTGCAGGCCCAGCGCGCCCGTGGCCAGCAACTGGCGCATCACGCCGCGCAACTGCTGCTCCGAATACTCTTTGCCCACGCCAAAGGCCGAGACTTTGTCGTGCAGATACTGCGTGACTTTCTCGGTGGTTTTGCCGCGCACCACGTCCATGATGTGGCCCGCGCCAAACGTCAGCTGGCTCATCTCGTGCACGCGGTAAATGGTGGACAGCAACTTGCGCGCGGCATCGGTGCCGTCCCAGATGGCGGGGGGGTGCAGGCAGTTGTCGCAGTTGCCGCAGGGCTCGGACTGCTCGCCAAAGTACTGCAGCAGGCGCACCCGGCGGCAGTCGGTGGCTTCGGCCAGCGTCAGCAAGGCATCGAGCTTGCCGCGCAGCACGTCCTTGAACACCTCTTCGGCATTGCCCTCGTCAATCATGCGGCGCTGGTTCACCACATCGGAGATGCCATAGGCCATCCACGCCTGCGCAGGCAGGCCATCGCGGCCCGCGCGGCCGGTTTCCTGATAGTAGCCTTCGATGTTGCGCGGCATGTCCACGTGCGCCACAAAGCGCACATCGGGCTTGTCGATGCCCATGCCAAACGCAATCGTGGCCACCACCACAATCCCGTCTTCGCGCAAGAAGCGGTTCTGGTGCAGCTGGCGCATATCGCCGGGCAACCCAGCGTGGTAGGGCAAGGCGTTGATACCGTGGTCCTGCAGCGTTTGCGCCAGCTCTTCCACGCGGCGGCGCGAGAGGCAGTACACCACGCCGGCTTCGCCCTCGTGCTCGTGCTTGATCCAGCGTACCAGCTGGTTGGTGACGTCTTTTTTCTCGACAATCGTGTAGCGGATATTGGGGCGGTCAAAGCTGCTGACAAACTGCTGCGCCTGCTCCAGGTGCAGGCGCTCGACGATATCGGCGCGGGTCAGTGCATCGGCCGTGGCTGTGAGCGCAATGCGCGGCACACCCGCATAGCGCTCATGCAGCACGGAAAGCGCCCGGTATTCAGGGCGAAAGTCATGCCCCCACTGGCTCACGCAATGCGCTTCGTCGATCGCAAACAGGCCCAACTGGCCGTTGGCGTACAGGTCATCCAGCAGCCCCAAAAAACGCGGCGTGACCAGGCGCTCTGGTGCCACATACAGCAGCGTGAGCTGGCCGCTTTGCATCTGCCATTCCACATCCTGCGCCTGCTGCCAGTCCAGCGAAGAATTGAGAAATGCCGCCTTCACGCCCGCTTCATGCAGCGCCCCGACCTGGTCGTGCATCAGCGCAATCAGGGGCGATACCACAATCGCCACGCCCTGCCCTTGCTGCTGGCGCACGATGGCGGGGATTTGGTAGCACAGGCTTTTACCGCCGCCCGTGGGCATGAGCACCAGCGCATCACCCCCTGCCACCACATGCTCAACGATGGCTTGCTGCGGGCCGCGAAAGGCTTCGTAGCCAAAGACATCTTGCAAAACGGTGTGGGCGGGGGACAAGGCAAATTCCTCTATCAGACGCGGGGAAACCGCGTATTGTGCGCTGCGCCAGTGCCTGCTGGCTCACACCACGACAAGCCCCCTGCGGACAACTCTGTTTTACAGGGGTGCGCACAATTTTTGCCATACAACACACAAGTCCACTGGGCACTGAGGGTGCTCCCTGTCGGTTTTCGGAGACTTTATGCAACCCAAGATATATGCCGGCTTGGCACTGGCCATCTGCATCACATCCCACACGGTGTACGCACAGGATCTGGACGCACGCCCCACGTGGTATCTGCAAATCGCCCAAGGCGAGGAAAGCAGCCATGCCGCCGTCCTCGGTACGACGCTGCCCTGGAAAAACGGGGCATGGTCTTTAGGCAGCGGCCAAGTACGCGGCCACTGGGACATCTGGCTTGGCGGCTGGTCCAACAAAGACCTCAACAACCACCGCTTCACCACCGCTGCGCTGGGGATCGGCCCCAGCCTGCGCTGGCGTGGGGCACAAGGTACATCGCCCTGGTTTGTGGAGGCTGGCACCAGCATCATGGCCACAGGCAAGCGGCTGTATAACGACGGCCAGCGCATGGGCACCCGCTTTAACTTCGCCAGCCATGTGGGGGTCGGTATGAACTTTGGGCACCAGCGTGCGCACGAGCTGTCGCTGCGGCTGCAGCATGCCTCCAACGCGGGCATCCAAAACCCCAACCCCGGCATCAATTTTGTACAGCTGCGCTACGCACACGCTTTCTAAAACGCTGTCACCAAGTACACACGCCGACCCCGCACAAGGCCACATCATGTGGCCTTATTGCTTTGGAGAACACCGACATGTCGATCTGGCTCAAACCCACGCAATTGGCCGACATCAACGCTCGCAACGCCCACACAGCGGTCGAGCATTTGGGCATTGAAATCACCGAGGTGGGCGATGACTACCTGGTAGGCCGCGTGCCGGTGGACCACCGCACCAAGCAGCCGTTTGGCTTGCTGCATGGCGGTGTCAGCGTGGTGCTGGCTGAAACCCTGGGCTCCATCGCCGCCTACCACGCGGCACCCGAAGGTCACTTGGCCGTGGGCCTGGATATCAACGCCAACCACCTGCGTTCCGCGCGCAGCGGCTGGGTTACCGGCACCGCCAAAGCCGTGCACATTGGCAAGACCACGCAAGTCTGGCAAATCGACATGGTGGGCGATGACGGCAAGCCCACCTGCGTCTCCCGCATCACCATGGCCATCCTGCCACCCAAGGCTTAAATACGTAGCGCGCGGCCTGCCGCGCTACCACCACGGGATGCACGCGGAGACAGCAATCGCCGGCCACCAAGGCCAGTTGACAAACCCGCCGCTTGCAGCTGCCCGCGCTCATCTGGCTTGGTTTTAAGGATTAAACGCCCTGAAAAACCAGCTTGCAAGCGCGCAGGCAGCTCCTTTTTTTACATATGTCGCAGAGTGTCTGCCTCAGTCAGTGCTTTGCATCTGCGCCAGGCGCTCGCTCTTCCAGTACACATCGTCGCCGCCATCCATGCGGTTGAGCACGCGGGCCAGCACAAACAGCAAATCCGACAAGCGATTCAAATACTGGCGCGGTGCGGGGCGCATCGCCTCCTGCTCTTGCAGCGCCACCACGCTGCGCTCGGCGCGGCGCGCCACGGTGCGGCAGACATGGGCCTGCGACGCAGCGCGGGTGCCCGCAGGCAGGATGAATTCCAGCAAGCGCGGCAGCTGGGCGTTGTAGTGCGCCAAGGCTTCATCCAGCTGCAGCAGCGCATCGTCTTTGAGCAACTCATAGCCGGGCATCGCAATCTCACCGCCCAGGTTGAACAGCTGGTGCTGCACCTGCACCAGCACCTCGCGCACCTCCGCAGGCAAGGGCTCGCACAGCAGCAGACCGATGTGGCTGTTCAGCTCGTCCACATCGCCCATGGCATGCGGGCGGCCGCTGTTTTTGGAAACACGGGTGTTGTCGCCCAGGCCCGTGGTGCCGTCGTCCCCGGTGCGCGTGGCAATTTGTGTAAGGCGATTGCCCATCAAAAACTCCTCATTGAATGCCCGCCAGCGGGCCGTAGCGGCCATTGTGCGTTACATGGTGCAGGCGAATGTTGGTGCAGGAAACAGCCCGCAAAAATCATGGACATAGTGGGCCGGGTTCGGTGCAATGGCCGCATGTTGAACTTGCCAAGGAGCACACAGATGCCAAGCAATAACCGCCACCTCCATGCTTTTGACCTGCGCAGCGTGGTGCTGTTTACCAGCCTGACCTTGGGCGGCACCACCGCAGTCTTCGCGCAAGCGGCACCGCCCTCCACCCCCGACGCCAGCGCGCAGCCCACCCTCACCGCCAAGGCACTGACGCCTTCGGAAGTGTTCATGCGCAGCGATGTGAACCGCGATGGACAGCTCTCCCGCGCGGAAGCCAAAAACCTGCCCAGTGTGTCGGAACAGTTTGAGCAGTGGGACCGCGATGGCAACGGCCAGATTTCGCTGGAAGAGTTCTTGCTCAACGCCCAGCGCCACGAATAAGCGCCGGACACTCCACTCCGCCCATCCAGGTTGGGCGCCCAAGACGGGGCGTGAAGCCGCAGGCAGCACGTATGAAAGGCATACATAGCAGGATCTTTTGGACGCCTCTGAGCGCGCCCACTCAACGCACCAAGGTCATACGCCTTGGCAGCCGCATCCCCGCTTGACGAATGCCGCAGCGCCCTTTTACGGGCGCTGCGCCGCAAATGCCGGTGGTATTCTTTTTGGGTGTTTTTGGAGTCCATGATGAACGCCCCCACCTCTTCCCTGCACTTGCAGCCCCGTGCTATTTCCCCCGCTTTTTTGCAGGCGCTGAAGTCCCGTTTTGGCCAGCAGTGCTCCACCGCCCAGGCCGTGTGCGAGCAGCACGGCCGTGACGAAGGCTCCATTCAGGCCCCGCCGCCCGTGGCCGTGGTCTATGCCGAAAGCACACAGGACGTGGCCGATGCCGTGCAGCTGGCCGACCAGTACACCGTGCCCGTGATCGCCTACGGCGCCGGCTCCTCGCTGGAAGGGCATTTGCTGGCCGTGCAAGGCGGCATCAGCATCGACGTCAGCCGCATGAACCGGGTGCTGCGCGTCAACGCCGAGGACATGACAGTCACCGTGCAGCCCGGCATCCTGCGCAAGCAGCTCAACGATGCCATCAAGGACCAGGGCCTGTTTTTCCCCATCGACCCCGGGGCTGATGCGTCGATCGGCGGCATGACCGCCACGCGCGCCAGCGGCACGAATGCCGTGCGCTACGGCACCATGCGCGAGAACGTACTGGCGCTAGAGGTGGTGACCGCCAGCGGCGAGGTCATCCGCACCGGCAACCGCGCCAAGAAAAGCGCGGCGGGCTACGACCTGACGCGCCTGATGGTGGGCAGCGAAGGGACGCTGGGCATCTTCACCGAGATCACGCTGCGCCTGTTCCCGCTGCCCGAGGCGGTGAGCGCCGCCGTGTGCTCCTTCCCCACGATGGCCGACGCCGTGCACACCGTGATCCAGACCATCCAGATGGGCGTGCCGATCGCGCGTGTGGAGCTGGTGGACGCCGCCACCGTGGCCATGGTCAACAAGCACAGCAACCTCACCCTGCGCGAGGAACCGATGCTGCTGATGGAGTTCCACGGCTCGCCCAACGGCGTGAAGGAGCAGGCCGAGCTGGTGCAGGACATTGCGTCCGAATTCAACGCCCAGGGCTTTGAATGGGCCGACACCCCCGAGGAGCGCACGCGCCTGTTCACCGCGCGCCACAACGCCTACTTTGCCGGCATCCAGAGCCGCCCCGGCTGCCGCTCCATCACCACCGACACCTGCGTGCCCATCAGCCGCCTGGCGGACTGTCTGCTGGAGTCCATCGACGAGGTGAATGCCAGCGGCCTGCCCTATTTCCTGGTCGGCCACGTGGGCGACGGCAACTTCCACTTCGGCTACCTGATCGACCCCGACAGCGCCGACGAGCGCGCCCGCGCCGAAGACCTGAACCACCGCCTGGTGCGCCGCGCCATCGCCATGGAAGGCACCTGCACCGGCGAGCACGGCATCGGCATCCACAAGCAGGACTTCCTGCGCGAGGAATGCGGCGACGGCGCGATTGCGATGATGCGCGCCATCAAGCAGGCGCTGGACCCCAAGAACATCCTGAACCCGGGCAAGATCTTCACGCTGTAAAAGCCGCTGGCCTCAGCGTTTCGCTCTCAAACCAAGAGCTTGTCGTGCGCTCGCAGAGCGCGTGACAAGCTCTTTTTGCTTGAACTCGCCATCCGGTGGGGTGGCGAATTTTTTTGCGTTTTTTCAGTGGCAGTAGCCCGGCGATTCACGGTCCAGCTTGCGCAGCAGCGATGGCCAGACAAACGCCCCGCCCATGCCTCCGGTCTGCACCCTGGAGGCGTGGGCCACACCCTGCACGATGGCGGGGTTCACCTGCGTCAGCTCGGTGCCGCCAGCCAGGGCATCGACCTGGATCTTGCACGCCGCTTCAAAGGTGTACATCGACAAAAACGCATCGGCAATGCTGCGCCCACAGGTCAGCAGGCCATGGTTGCGCAGCATCAGAAAATTGGCGCGCCCCATATCGGCCTGCAGCCGCGGCTTCTCATCGTCACGGAAGGCCACACCTTCGTAGTCGTGGTAGGCCAGCGAGGCCAGCACAAACGTGCTTTGCTGGCTGATAGGCAGCACGCCATGCTGCTGCGCACTCACCGCCACGCCCGCCCGTGTGTGGGTGTGCAGCACGCACTGCACGTCGTCGCGCGCGGCATGCACGGCGCTGTGGATCACAAAGCCGGCCGGGTTCACCGGGAACGGTGAATCCATCAGCTTGTTGCACTGCATGTCCACCTTCACCAGCGAGGATGCCGTGATCTCGTCGAACATCAGCCCGTAGGGGTTGATCAGAAAGTGGTGCTCCGGTCCCGGCAGGCGCGCGCTGATGTGGGTGAAGACCAGATCGCTCCAGCCATACAGCGCCACCAGCCGGTAGCAGGCGGCCAGATCGACGCGCAACTGCCACTCTTCGGGGCTGACCAGGTGCTGCACGCTGGGAATGTCCGGGGATGCGGGAAGGGCTTGGCTCATGGGATGTCTCCTGGTGGTCGTGCGCACCACTCTAGGCAGCGCCATGGGCGCTGTCTGTGCCGCAGCGGACACCTGCGGGCATGTCCCGATCCGCCAGCACCGCTCACACCGCCTCGGCCAGCGCACGTTCGTGCACAAACTCGGTCAGGGTCTGGATGGCCCGGGTCTGAAAGCGCGTGGGCATGTACAGCAGGTATTTGTGCGTGCGCAAAAAGTCGAGGCTGCCCGCAGGCAGGGGCAGCACCTGCAGCGCCCCTTGGGCCACCGATTCGCGCACCATGTAGTCGGGTACGATGCCCACACCCAGCCCTTGCAGCAAGGCTTCGCGCAAAAAGTAAAAGTTGGGCGACACCAGTCGCATGCGCAGCGCTGCATCGCCCTGACCCAAGGTCTGCAGCCCAGCCATGCGCAAGGTGCGCTCGGTCAGGGCCGAGGTAATCAGCGGCAGGTGCAGCAACTCTTGCAGGGTTTGCGGCTGGCCCCACTCGGCCAGGCAGGCCGGGGTGGCGCAGGCCACGTAGGCCACGGGCCCCAGATGGCGTGCCACCAGGTGCTCCGGCGGGTCGTTCATCACGCGCACCGCGCAGTCCACGCGGCCATCCATCAGGTCTTCGATGGCGTTGTCAAAAATCACCTCCAGCGCAATGCCGGGGTAGCTGCGCATGAAGTCCGTCAGCCAGCCCGCCATGGCGAGCTGGCCATAGCCGCTGGGCACGCTCAGGCGCACCCGGCCTTGCAGCGCCTGGCCAAGCGCGGCCACCGATTCATCGGCGGCGGCCAGCTCATGGCGAATGCTGCGGCCATGCTCATACAGACGGCGCCCCAGTTCGGTGGGCTCAATCTGGCGCGTGGTGCGGCGCAGCAGCTGCTGGCCCAAATCACGCTCAAACTGCGCCAGCCGGTGGCTCACATTCGCACGGCTCATGCCCAGGCGGGCCGCAGCGCGGCTCAGATTGCCCGCGTCAATGATCTCCACCAGCAGGCCCAAAGCATTCACATCCATTGTCAACTTTCAATCAACATATATTTCAATTATCAGCACAATTGTCAAAATAATTAAACATATCCAGAATCCATGCCTTACCCCAGTCGCCTGCCCCGCAGGTGATGAGAACCACAGGCATGACATCTTCTTCCTCTCTCCAACCCCTGGCCGGCATTCGCGTGCTGGATCTTTCCCGCGTGCTGGCGGGCCCGATGTGCGCCATGGCACTGGCTGACTTTGGCGCCGATGTGATCAAGGTCGAGCACCCGGCACGCGGCGACGACACCCGCGACTGGGGCGTGCGCGTGGGCACGCGCAACACCTCCTACTTCAACAGCGCCAACCGCAACAAGCGCTCGATCACGCTGGATTTGCAGTCCGAAGCGGGCCTGCAGGTGGCGCGCGCGCTGGCCGCACAGTGCGACGTGGTGGTGCAGAACTTCAAAGTGGGCGGCGCCGAGAAGCTGGGCCTGGGCTACGAACAGCTCACAGCCCTGAACCCGCGCCTGGTCTACTGCTCCATCTCGGGCTACAGCCGCAGCGGCAGCGAGGCCCAGCGCCCCGGCTACGACCTGGTGGTGCAAGGCGAAAGCGGCATCATGGCCATGAACGGCGAGGCGGGCCAGGGCCCGCTCAAGTTTGGCGTGGCCGCCGTGGACATGTTCACCGGCATGTATGCCGCCCAGGCCATTTTGGCTGCGCTGCTGGAGCGCGGGCGCACCGGCACGGGCCGCCACGTGCAGATGGCGCTGTACGACTGCGGGCTGATGATTACCAGCTACTACGGCATGGAAGCGCTGCTGCAGGCGGGCGACCCACCCAAGTTCGGCAACGCCCACCCCTCCATCGTGCCCTATGGCGTGTTTGAAGCGGCCGATGGCCCGCTGGTGATCACCGTGGGCAACAACGGCCAGTTTGTGCGCTTTTGCACCGAGGTGATCGACCAGCCCGATTGGGCCACGGACGAGCGCTTTGCCACGAACGTGGCCCGCTCCGCGCACCGCGCCACGCTGATGCCGATGATTGAAGCCGCGCTGCAGCGCTTTACCCGCGCCGAGTTGCTGCACAAGCTGCGCACCGCGCACATCCCCTGCGGTGAAGTGTGTGGCCTGCTGGAGGCGCTGCAGTCCGAGCGCACGCACGAAGCCGGCCTGCTGCACCACTTTGACGACAGCGAGGCAGGCCCCCAAGCGGTGCTGGCCCCGCCCTACGCCATGGACGGCCAGCGCCTGCCTGTGCGCCGCCCGCCGCCCCATCTGGGGCAGCACACCCACGAGGTGCTGCACGAGCTGCTGGGCATGGCGCCCGAGGCCGTGGCGGCACTGCGTCAGCAGCAGGTCATCTGACCTGACCTTTCCCCCTCACAACAACAACATTTTTTGCACCACGGAGACAAAACCATGCAACGCAACCCCGCTCGCACCACCACCCCATCCGCCCTCAGCCGCCGCAGCGCCTTGCTGGCATGTGGCGCCGCCCTGGCCAGCGGCCTGCTGGCACCGGCCCAGGCTGCCGGCCAGTGGCCCGAAAAAATGATCAAGATGGTGGTGGCCTTCCCGCCCGGCGGCCCCACCGACACCGCCGCCCGCCTGGTGGCGCAAAGCCTGTCCGAGCGTTTGGGCCAGAACGTGATCATTGAAAACCGTGCCGGGGCCTCGGGCTCGGTGGGCACGTCCATCTTCATCAAGTCGCCCGCCGACGGCTACAACCTGTCCATGTTTGGCATGCCTGCGCTGCTGGCGCCGGTGCTCTACAAGAACAACCTGTACGACGTGCGCAAGGACTTTCTGCCGATCGCCACGGTGTATGACCTGCCCATGGCCATCATCATCAACCCGCGCGTCTTGCCGGACGTGAAGGACCTGCCCAGCCTGATTGCCCACGCCAAGAAGGCCGAGCCCCCGCTGAACTTCACCAGCTCGGGCACCGGCAGCTTTGGCCATCTGTCGATGGAGCAACTCAAAGATCTGGGCGGCTTTGACATGCAGCACGTGGCCTACCGCGGCAGCGCCCCGGCCGTGACCGATTTGATCGGTGGCCAGATCCCCGTGATGTTCGCCGACGTGGTGGCCGCCCTGCCCCACATCCAGGCAGGCAAGCTGCGTGCGATTGCCGTCAGTTCCGAGCAGGCCAAGCTGCTGCTGCCCGGCGTGAAGTCGGTGGCCGAGCAGGGCTTCCCCGGTTTTGATGCCGACACCTGGGGCGGCCTGATCGCGCCGCTGGGCACCCCACAAGCCGTGGTGGACCGCCTGAACCAGGAGCTGAAAGTGGCCTTGGCCGACCCCGCGCTGCAAAAGAAAATGCTGGCAGCTGGGGCCATTGTTCGCTACCAGGACGGCGCCACCATGAAAGCACGGCTGGCCCATGACTATGCCCGCTGGAGCAAGATTGCCAGCGACAAAGGCATCAGCGCGCAATAACGCAGCGGCCGCAGGCGCCACGGATTGCAGTGGCATATCCGCACCGTCACAGCAATAAAAAAGGGAGCACCTTGCGTGCTCCCTTTTTGGCTTTCAAAGCCAAATATATTGAAAACTTAAGCAGGACGTGCGGCAGCCGCTCCTGTTTTATTTTTATGGTGCAGTTGCACCCCCACCGCGCTGGCAGCCAGCACGCTCACCGCCAACGCGATGCCCGCGCCAAAAAAGACTTGGCTGTGCATCTGGTGGTCCATCATCCAGCCAAACATGGGCGCTGCCACGGCAAAGCCGCTGTCCAGCCCCGAATACACCGTGCCGTAGACGCGCCCGGTAGCACCGGCTGGGGTGGCGCGCTTGATCAGCATGTCGCGTGAAGGGCCGGCCAGCCCGTGGCCAAAACCTGCGGCCGAAGCCACCACCAGCGCCGCCATGCCGGGCAGCCAGCCCGTAGCCACCAGCGCCAGGCACCCCGCCGCCAGCAGCAAGAAGGTGGCAATGATTTTCTCCAGCCGCTGCACGCGCTGCGCCAAAAAGCCACCGCCCACCATGCCCACGGCGCCACACAACATAAAGCCGGTGACGACCAGGGCCGTCTGCGTCAGCGGCAAGCCATACATCAGGTGCAGGGCCGTGCTGGCGTAGTTCTGGATGGCGCTCAAGCCCACGGTGCTGAAGAAAAAGAAGGCAAAGCACATCCACACGGCAGGCAGCTTCAGATAGGCGAACGGGCTGGCATCGGCCCCACTGGCTGCCGCCTGGGTTTTGGGCGCCGTAGCGCTGTCAAAGGCCTTGTCATCCAGCCAGCGGCGGTTGCACCACATGGTGACTAGCACCAGCGCCGCAAACAGTGCGCCACACGCACACGCCATGCGCCAGGAGCCCGTGGCGGTGGTGATGCCCAGCATGAACACGGGCGCGGTGGCCCAGCCGATATTGCCGGAGATGCCATGCACCGAAAACGCATGGCCGATGTTTTTGGCCGTCACGCGTTTGTTCAAAATGGTGAAATCCACAGGGTGAAACGGCGCATTGCCCAACCCGGCAAAGAATGAAGCTGCCAGCAGCATGGCGTAGTTCTGCGCCACGGCAGCCACCAGCCCCGCCACCACAAAGCTGCTGAGTGCGGCAAACATCACACGCTGCGCGCCCACCTTGTCCACCAGAAAGCCCGAGAGCATTTGCCCGGTGCCCGAGACAATGAAAAACAGCGACACCATGACGCCCAGCTGCGAGTAGCTGGTGTCAAAGTCTGCAATCAGCCACGGAAACAGTGGCGGCAACAGCAGGTGGAAAAAGTGCGAAGAACCATGGGCCAAACCCACCAGGCCAATGGTGCGCGCATCACGGCGCTCGGGAGCGGGAACATTCACAGAAGCAGTCATGGATGGCATCTTAGGCAGCAAGCCTGCGGCAGGTATGCGATAGTCTGCCAAAAGCTATCGCAAATCTGCCAACCCATGCACCATGTCCACTTCTGCCACCTTGCCGGTTGCGGCCCCCGGGGTCAATCCACACCGAAACGCCCGCACCCTGGCGCATATTCCGATACTTGATCCGCAGCTGTACCAGCCTCATCCGGGGCGCCCTGTGCGCTCCAAAATGCGCGAGCTGGACAAAGACACGCTGATCATGCCCCACACCCATCCGTGGGCGCAGCTGGCCATCTCCACGGGCGGGGTGATCAAGCTCTCGCTGGCCAACGCCACCTACATCGTGCCGCCGCACCGCGCCGTTTGGGTACCTCCAGGCGTGCAACATGCGGTGACCATGGTGGAAACCGCCTGCCTGTACACGCTGTACTTTCTGCCACAAGCGCATGGCGGCGGCGCGCAGGCCCGCTGGATGGACGATGCGGAATGGCAGGAGTGCCGCGTGATGGAAGCCTCCCCGCTGCTGCGGGCGCTGGTGGTGGAAATGGATATTGGCAGCGACCATGCCGGGCCACTGTCACCCGCCCAGCAAACGCGTGAAAGCCATCTGAGCGCACTGGTGTGCGATGAAATCCGCCGTGCTGCCGTGATTCATCTGGGCGTGCGCCTGCCGCAGGACAAGCGCCTCAAACACCTGTGCGAGGCGGTACTGGAAGATCCGACGCGCCACGACACACTCGAAGCCTGGGCCTTGGACACCGGGGCCAGTCTGCGCACCGTGGCACGCTTGTTTCGTACCGAACTGGGCTGCACCTTCACCCAGTGGCGCCAGCAGGTCGTACTGGCCAAAGCCGTCGCACTGGCGGCACGCCAGTTGCCAATTGCGCACATTGCGGCAGAGCTGGGCTACACCCCCAGCGCCTTCAGCGCCTTGGTGCGACGCACCGTGGGCATGACGGCTGCCACCTTCCTGGGCCAGCAGCACGCCCCACCGCCGATGGTTTAGGGCCCACGACGCCGTCCACCCGGACGGCCTTTGCGCGGGTACAGGCTCTGGCCGTTGACCACAACGCCTTGCGGGCGCAAAGGCAGCATGCCCGCGATTTCGTCGCTCTCCACACTGTCATGGTCCACCTCCGCCAAAGGCGTTTGGTAGGCATAGACCTCACGCCCGTCGTCCAGCTCTGCCACGTAGGTGGGGGTGACGTCTGGAATCGGAAAATTCAAACTCACCAGCCAGCAGCCTGGGCGCATTTCCCCCAGGGATTTCACGGCCGCGCGGCTCATGGTTTCTGGCCGCTGAAACAGATACACCAACTCAAACTGCGACCAGTCGCTCTGCCATAAATCACCTTGGCGCACAGTAGCCCAGTGGCAGCGCAGCGCGCACACGCCGCGCAGAGGCCAGCTCCATTCCACCCCATGAACAGCAGCGCTGGGCCACGCACGGCGCAGCGCCTTCAGCCCATCGCCCACGCCACAGCCCGCATCCAGTACCTTGCTGCCTTCGGGCAGCGCAATGTGGCCAGCGAGGCCATCCAGTGCACCTGCAGGCGTGGGAAAGACCGGGGCATCCCGCCACGCGTTCAGGGGATAGACCAGCAGCAAAACACCCAGTGGCAACAGCCACAGCCAAGCGGGCAGATTCCCTGCAGCCAACACCATCCACGACAGCGGGAACCCCAGCGCCAGCATGCTGCGCCGCCACCATGTCTGCCCCCAAAGACTACTGAGCAGCCCCACGCCAGAAACCACCAGCGCAGCAGCCCACTGCGCAAGACCTGCTTGCTGCAGCAGCGAAAAACACGCCCATGCCAAGACCCACACCAGCAGCGCAGGCAAGGGCCAGATCCAATTGTTCAAAAAACGCATGGGGCGATGTTGCACCAAAGCACCTGCGCGCGCACCTTCATGCCCAAAGCCTGTATCTGCGCCCCATGGCTATGACTTTCGACAACAAATCGTCAAATGTCGTCAAAACGTATCAAAACGAAACGATGTGTGCACTAACGAAAGAAAACCACAAGAATGTCGCCATTAAAAAAATAGCGGAGGAGACTTCATGCTTTCCAAAAAATTTGTCTGGCTCTCCCTGTGCACCGCCTTCTTATCGGCGTGTGCGTCACAGTCCCCATCCTCCCAACTGTCGCGGCCTGAAACCGTCCGCGTGTGCACGGGCAACAGCTGCGTAGACCAGCACCGCGACACCATCACGCGACAGCAAGCACCATCGGATCCTGAGGCCGAGCGCCGTTTGGCTGCACTGGAGCAGCTGGGCGAAAAAGATCCCAAGGCAGCCTATGACTTGGGGCTGCGCCTGCTGCGCGGGGATGGTGTGGCACGCGATAGCTACCAGGCCATTGAGTGGATGCGCAAGGCTGGTGACCAAGGCTTGGTGGATGCGCAGTTTGCTTTGGGACGCATCTATTTGATGGGCTTTGAAGAAATGGGCGCAGACCCTGCTGAAGCAGAGGCGTGGCTCACCCGTGCCGCAGCACACGGCCATAAAGAAGCGCAGCGTCTGCTCCCCCAAGCACAAGCGGCTAAACAGAACGAGCACACCAATTACCAAATCCGCGAAGCAGATCGCAAGTCCTGGGGGTACTGGTACAGCACAGCACCGTATTACTGGCACTGGAGAGGCTCCCGCTGGTACCTGCCTTGATCGCCTGCAACACCCGTTGCACCCTTCACTATCTCTATTTTCTAAGAAAGAGAACGATTGCCATGTCCAAAAAAACTTTGTCTCTGCTCAGCGCCGCATCGGTTTTGCTGCTGTCCGCCTGTGTCACCCCCGGTGGTGGTGGCTTGCTGAGCACCGGCAACGCTGGCACAGCTGCCACGGGAGCCGCAGGCGGCTCCAGCAGCGTCAATGCCAATGAGTCTCTGGAGCGCTGTGATGCCCCACTGGGCACGCTGGCCGTGGACGATGGCCGTGGCAAGGATTGGTATGCCAGCTTTGGCGCCGCCACCCAAGTGACCACCATTGAGCCGCTGATTCGCCTGGCAGTGCAGCAATCCAACTGCTTTGTGATTACGTCCATCGGCAACAACCGCACCGAAAGCAAACTCAGCGCCATCACGGACAAACAGCGCAACTCGGGCGAGTTCCGCGCCGGATCGCGCCAGCAAAAAGGCCAGCGCGTAGCAGCAGACTACTATTTGGAGCCCGCCATCATCATCAACAACGAATCCGTAGGCGGCTTGGCGGCAGGTCTCGGAGGTTTATTTGGCGGCGTTGCCGGTCAGCTGGCAGGCAATCTGCAAAGCAAGCAGTCGGTCGTGACCATGACCATGTACGACATCCGCTCTGGCGTGCAACTGTCCATCTCGGAAGGCAATGCCACCGCCACCAACTATGGCGCGGCGCTGGGTGCCTTTGGCGGTGGTGCGGCCGGCGGCCTGAGCGGTTTCTCGCGCACGCCCGAAGGCAAAGCCTCGGTCGCGGCATTTATGGATGCGTACAACAAGATGGTGGTTTCGCTGCGCAACTACAAGGCCCAGGAAGTCAAGGGCGGCCTGGGCAAGGGCGGTCAGCTCAAAGTGGGCAAGTAAACCTGATTCCTTATCAAAAAAGGCCTTCATGCGAAGGCCTTTTTTGATGAGGACGAGAAACGCCGCACTTAACCGCGCAGCTTTTCAATCAAGCCGTTGAGCTCTTCCAGCGAGCCAAACTGGATTGCCAGTTCCCCCATGTCCTGCAGCTTGCCGTGGCGTTTGACGCGTTTTTTCACGCGTACTTCCACCTGCGCCATCAGCAAGTCCGACAACTCTTCTTCCACACGCTGCACGTCGCGCGATTTGGCCACTTTCTTGGCTTTGACGGCTGTCGTGCCATCGCCCGCTTCCGCCATCTTTTTGACCAGCCCTTCGGCCTCGCGCACCGACAGTTTTTTGGCCGCGATCTGGTTGGCGGCGGTGATTTGCTCGGCCTTGTCCAGTGCCAGCAACGCACGGGCATGGCCCATGTCCACATCGCCGGCCATGAGCATGGTTTGCACCGGCTCAGCCAAGTTCAGCAAGCGCAGCAAGTTGGACGCTGCCGAGCGCGAACGTCCCACCGATTGCGCCGCTTGCTCGTGTGTGTAGTTGAACTCCCTGACCAGGCGCGCCAAGCCCTGGGCCTCTTCCAGCGGATTGAGGTCTTCACGCTGAATGTTCTCAATCAGCGCCATGGCGGCGGCGGCTTCATCGGGCACATCGCGCACCAGCACGGGCACGGTGTCCAGCCCTGCCAGCTTGGAAGCACGGTAGCGGCGTTCCCCCGCAATGATTTCGTACTTGCCTGCGTATTCGCCCTGGGTCAGTTTGCGCACCAGAATCGGCTGCATGATGCCCTGGACCTTGATGCTCTCGGCCAGTTCATACAGCGCGCCTTCGTCCATGCGCGTGCGCGGCTGGTACTGGCCTGCCACCATCTCGGTCACCGGCAAGGTGCTGGGCACATCCGATGCGGCAGCCGCTGCAGGTGCCTCTTGCACTTTGGGGCCTAACAAGGCCTCCAGGCCACGACCCAGGCCCTTGGGTTTCTTAGTCACCATGGCGTTCATCTTTCATCAGTTGTTGCAGCAAGGCATGGCCTGCATCCCAGTCACCCAGCCCGCTGTCGGTATTGATATGGCCAGCAGCCCCCGCATCGACCAGGCGTGCCCCCCATGCATGGGCCATCTGCTGCGCACGCGACCAGCTGCAATACGGGTCGTTATGGCTGCCCACCAGCACACTCGCAAACGGCAAACGCTGCAGCAGCACCGGCGACCAACCCGGCAGCACATTGCGCAAATCCGCCTGCTCCACATCACCGGGCGCCACCAGCAGCGCCGCCTTCACCCGGGTCTTTGCCAACGGCGAATGCACTGCCCACCAAGCCGTCAGAATGCAGCCCAGACTGTGCGCCACCAGCACCACTTCGCGCTCGCTCTCCAGCACCGCTTCTTGCAGCTGGATCGACCAGTCGCCCCGCAGCGGACGTTGCCAGTCGTGCTGCTGCACACGGGTGTAGCCATAGCGCTGCTCCCAGCGGCTTTGCCAGTGGTCTGCGTCGGAGTTCTGCCAGCCTGGCAGCAGCAGTACCTGTGGGGAAGGGTTGGAATCAGTCACAAGTGATTTCTATAGCTGCCAGCGCTTGCTGCACCTACGTTAGAGGGTTGTTTTATTTATAAATTCACATGGTTTTGATGCGCTGGACCATCTCTTTGGCAAAGTCCACAAACGCCTTGCTGCCCTTGGCGGAGGCATCAAACACCACACCGGGCAAGCCGTAGCTGGGGGCTTCCGCCAAACGCACATTGCGCGGGATCACCGAGTCAAACACCTTGTCGCCAAAGTGCGACTTGAGCTGGTCACTCACCTGCTGTTGCAGCGTCGTACGGGGGTCGAACATCACACGCAGCAGGCCAATGATCTTGAGCTCTTTGTTCATATTGGCGTGCACCTGCTTGATGGTATTGACCAGATCGGTCAGCCCTTCCAGCGCAAAGTATTCGCACTGCATGGGCACGATCACGCCATGGGCCGCGCACAGGCCATTGAGCGTCAACATGGACAGGCTGGGGGGGCAATCGATCAGCACAAAATCAAAGTCTGCATCGGCGGCCTGCAAGGCAGCTTTCAGGCGCTCATTGCGGCGCTCCAGTGCGACCAACTCAATCTCCGCACCACTGAGTTCACGGTTAGCGCCTAGCACGTGGTAGCCGCACTTTTCGGCCAGCACCGCCGCTTCCTGGATCGAGGCAGATTCCAGCAACACGTCATACACCGTCAACTCCAGCGCGCGCTTGTCAATGCCGGAGCCCATGGTGGCATTGCCCTGCGGGTCCAGATCCACCAGCAACACCCTTTGGCCCACCTTGGCCAAACCTGCCGCCAAGTTCACTGCTGTTGTTGTTTTACCGACGCCACCTTTTTGGTTGGCAATACAGAAAATTTTGGCCATGAGAAAAAACTGGTGAAAGCGCTGGAGACGCGAAAGAAAAACACCCTGAGCGCAGCAACTGCTTGCCGCACAAAGGAAAAAGGCCAAGCACCGTGGCTTTGGCCTTTCAATGCAGCACAAAGTGCCTGCGGTTGCTTACCCACCATTGCATTGAAACTACTGCCCGAGTTTATGCGAGGAGAGCGCAGCGCGCATGTCAATGTGTGTCGACGGCAGGTTGTGCCCACACAATGCAGCGCTCGGCATCCAACCCAGGCACCTGCAACTGTTCCACGTGAAACACATGCACATCTTTGCCCAAAGCATCGATTTCTTCCTGAGGGTGCTTGCCCTTCATGGCAAACCAGATACCGTGGTCGGCAATCGCCGCGCGCGACCAGGTGGTGAAGTCAAGCAACGAAGCAAAAGCCCGGCAGCTGACAATCTCATACGGCCCCTTCAAGGTTTCCACGCGGGCGTGAATCCCTTTGAGGTTGGGCAGCTTCAAAGCCACGGCAGCCTGCTGCAAAAATGCGGCCTTTTTGCCTACCGTGTCTACGCAGTGGACATCTACCTGCGGGCAGCACACGGCAAACACCACCCCCGGCAAACCACCGCCCGAGCCCACATCCAGCTGTGCCGTACGCTCACCCGGCGCTTTACCCAACGATGCCACATAGCGTTGCAAGGCAGGCACAGCGGCCAAGCTGTCCAGCATGTGCAGCGACATCATTTCCTGCGGATCGCGCACCGAGGTCAAGTTGTAGACCTTGTTCCACTTTTGCAGCAGATCAAGGAAGCCCATGAGCTTGTCGAACTGCTCTGCCGACAGTGTCAAGCCGAGCTTGGCCGCACCCTGCTCCAGCTGCTCACGCAAAGCGCTCATTCCGCAGTCTCCTTGGCCGTGTGAGTCAGCCCTTTAAAGCCGCCTTTTTTCAGGTGAATCATCAGCAGCGAAATGGCAGCAGGTGTCACCCCAGAAATACGCGAGGCCTGTCCCAAGGTTTCAGGGCGGTGCTTTTGCAGCTTCTGGCGCACTTCGATGGACAACGCCGAAACCTGCATGTAATCCATGTCGACTGGCAGCTTCAAGGTTTCGTAGTGCGCGGCGCGCTCTACTTCGTCTTTTTGGCGGTCGATGTAGCCCGAATACTTGGCAGCAATTTCCACCTGCTCCACCACATCTGCATGCAGCTCACCCAATGTTTCACGTGAAACGATGTCAGAGCTGTACTTGCCTTCGTTCATTTTTACCAGCGCGTCGTACTGGACACCGGGGCGGCGCAACAGGTCAAACAGGTTGTACTCGTGCTCAATGTTTTTACCCAGCACACGCTCTGCCTCTGCTGCGGGCAAGCTGCGTGGATTCACCCAGGTCGCCTTCAAACGCTCTGTTTCACGTGAAACAGCATCGCGCTTGCGGTTGAACATGTCCCATTGCTCGTCGCCCACCACACCCAGCCTGCGGCCGATTTCTGTCAGGCGCATATCGGCATTGTCCTCGCGCAGCTGCAGGCGGAACTCCGCACGGCTGGTGAACATGCGGTAAGGCTCAGTCACGCCTTGGGTGGTCAGGTCATCCACCAACACACCCAGATAAGCTTCGTCGCGGCGCGGTGTCCAGGCTTCCATGTCGCGCGCTTGCAAACCGGCGTTGATACCGGCAAACATGCCCTGCGCGGCAGCTTCTTCGTAGCCGGTGGTGCCATTGATTTGGCCCGCAAAGAACAGACCCTGGATCTGGCGGGTTTCAAAGCTGGACTTCAGCGCGCGTGGGTCAAAGTAGTCGTACTCAATGGCGTAGCCGGGACGCAGAATGTGCGCGTTCTCCAGCCCCCTCATGGAGCGCACCAGCGCGTACTGAATGTCAAACGGCAGCGAGGTCGAGATCCCGTTGGGATAGAACTCGTGGGTGGTCAGACCTTCGGGTTCCAGAAAAATCTGGTGACTGTCTTTGTCGGCAAAGCGGTTGATCTTGTCTTCCACGCTGGGGCAATAGCGCGGGCCCACACCTTCAATCTTGCCGGTGAACATGGGGCTGCGGTCAAAGCCGCTGCGAATGATGGCGTGCGTGCGCTCATTGGTGTGCGTGATCCAGCACGGCATTTGGCGCGGGTGCATGGCCGCATTGCCGCGGTAGCTGAACACCGGAATCTGGCCTTCATTGGGCGTGCCGGGCATGCCATCACCGGGCTGCTCCGACAGTTGGCTGAAGTCGATAGAGCGGCCATCGATGCGCGGCGGTGTGCCGGTTTTCAAACGGCCTTGCGGCAGCTTTAACTCTTTCAGGCGCGCAGACAAACTCACGGCAGGCGCATCGCCCGCGCGGCCACCGGCATGGTTGTTCAGGCCTACGTGGATCTTGCCGTCCAGGAACGTGCCCGCCGTCAGCACTACGGTTTTGGATTTGAACTGGATACCGACTTGCGTGACAGCACCCACCACGCGGTCACCCTCGACCATCAAGTCATCCACCGCCTGCTGGAACAGCCACAGGTTGGGCTGGTTCTCCAGCATCTCGCGAATAGCGGCCTTGTACAAAATGCGGTCCGCCTGTGCGCGCGTAGCACGCACCGCAGGGCCTTTGGAGCTGTTCAAGATGCGGAACTGGATGCCGCCTATGTCGGTCGCCAGCGCCATGGCACCGCCCATGGCATCCACTTCCTTGACCAGATGGCCCTTGCCAATACCGCCGATGGACGGGTTGCACGACATCTGGCCCAGCGTTTCAATATTGTGGGTCAACAGCAAAGTTTTGCAGCCCATACGGGCTGCGGCCAGCGCCGCTTCGGTGCCAGCGTGACCGCCGCCGACGACGATCACATCAAATTCTTGGGGGTACAGCATGGTTCTTACTCCGTCGCAGGCGGCGTATGCCCTCCGCCCTGACCACCGCCACTCCTGCGCGCGGTGGGTGTGTGTGGCCCGCACAGCTTCCTTGTTGGAGCGCACAGGCAAACCCTGAATTTTCCCACCCTTTACCCAACTTGTCTTGCCGGGCGCAGCCACCGCGTCTGAGGTACGGACTCTTGCCCGCCGTGGCTACGCACCGGGGCACACTACGCTCTGGCGTGGCGCCCCCGACAGCCACGCACTCCCCCAAGAAAGGTTGCACTGATATGAAGCTTTATTTCAGCCCCGGCGCTTGCTCGCTGTCGCCCCACATCGTGGCCGAAGAGACAGGCTTGGCCTGCGAATACATCTTGGCCAGCACCAAGAGCCACAAGCTGCAAGACGGCACGGATTTCTACAGTATCAATCCCCTGGGCTATGTGCCTTTTCTGGTGCTGGACGATGGCCAAACCCTGCGTGAAGGCCCGGTGATCGTGCAGTACCTGGCCGATCAGGTGCCCGAGAAACAACTGATTCCCGCCCCCGGCACCATGGAGCGCTATCGCGTGCTGGAATGGTTGAATTTCATTGGCACGGAGCTGCACAAGACGTTTGGCCCGCTGTTTGTGCCCAGCACGCCCGAAGCGTTCAAGGCCACCTCGCTGGGCAATCTGCGCCGCCGCTTTGAGTGGCTCGAGCCGCAGCTGGCAGGCAAAGACTATCTGATGGGCAGCCAGTTCACCGTGGCCGATGCATACCTGTTCACCGTCAGCAACTGGGGCAAATTTGTGGGCTTGGATATGTCCGATCTGCCCCATTTGCAAGCGTATCTGGCCCGCGTTGCCAGCCGCCCTGCCGTGCAAGCTGCACTGCGCGCAGAAGGCTTGCTCAAAGACTAAGCAGCGCCCAGGCTGCGAAGTCGCCACAAAAAATGGCTTCCTGATGGAAGCCCTTTTTGATCTCTCAACGCTTACAAAAGATGAGCGGCTTGCGCCTGTATTTTCTTGCTTTCCAATACTTAGCGCATTAAAAGCCTCTAAATACAAGCGCTACACGCTCCTTTTTTATTCACCCAACAAAGCGGGAGCCGTTGAGGAGCGCAACGCTGCCGTGCCACCCGTGCGGCCCCAGGCAGGTGCGGCTTGTGCATAGGTCTGGCTGCCGTGCTGCTCCAGCTTGAACTGCTGCACCACCTCGGCCAAACGCGCCGCTTGGTCTTTCAGCGACTCGGCGGCGGCGGCCGATTGCTCCACCAGCGCCGCGTTTTGCTGTGTCATGCGGTCAATATCTCCCACCGCCTGGTTCACCTGCGAGATACCTCCGGACTGCTCGTTCGCAGCGGCCGAAATCTCGCCAATGATGTCGCCCACGCGCTGGATGCTGCCCACCACCTCCTGCATGGTTTTGCCTGCAGTTTCCACATGTTTCACGCCGCCATCGACGGCTGTCACGCTGCTTTGAATGAGACGCTTGATATCGCTGGCCGCCTCGGCGCTGCGACGTGCCAGCAGGCGCACCTCACCAGCCACAACAGCAAAACCACGGCCCTGCTCACCTGCGCGCGCGGCTTCCACCGCCGCATTCAGCGCCAGGATATTGGTCTGGAAAGCAATCGAATCAATCAAGCCGATGATGTCGCCAATCTTGCGGCTGGACGCGGAAATCTCATGCATGCTTTGCACCGCCTGCTCCACGACCGAGCCCCCTTGCGTTGCGGTTTGCGATGCCGAGGCCGACAGTTGGTTGGCCATTTGCGCCGACGACGCCGTTTGCTGCACCGTACCGGTCAGCTGCAGCAGCGAAGCTACGGTCTGCTGCAAATTGCTGGCAGTCTGCTCGGTGCGGGCCGACAAATCGCTATTGCCCGTAGCAATCTCTTGGCTGGCCAGCGCGATATTGCCACTGGCATCGCGCACACGCCCCACCATGCCATTGAGATTGCTTTGCATGGTCTTCAAGGCGTTTTGCAGGTCGGAGACTTCGTCCTTGCCCACCACATTCAACTGCTCGGTCAGATCCCCCTTGGCAATCGAATCCGCCAAGCGCTTGGCATCTTGCAAAGGCCGGCAAATGGACACCATGTTCAACAGCGTCAGTGGCGCCACCACCAACGTCGTGATCACCAGCGCCAAGATAAACAGCCATTGCGTTTCAGTCGCTACCTCGCTGCCCCGCGCTTCTGCGGCCTGGGCTTGCTCTTGCAACAGCTGCATGAGCGATTGCAACTGCTTTTCGGCCCCGTCAAACTCCGCGCTGGCACGACGACTCACACGCTGCGCCACCGTGGCACTGTCATAGCCATTGGCCAGCAATTGGCGTGCGACAGGGGTAAAAAACTGCTCGTACTGCTCCAGATGTTGCAACAGCTTTTGCAAGGCCTGGACATCTTGCTCAGGGGCCCCCGCAACAAATGCCTCGCCCGCAGCACGCACCTGCTTCAAGCCAGCCTGCCAGTTGGCATGGGTTTTCTCCAACTGAGCCGGTTGCTCATACTGAATGATCATGTCCTTTTCCAGGCCACGCACCTGCGCCAGGCTGTTTTGCAGCTGCGCCATTTGCTGCAACTGCTGAAAAGGGCCCTTCAAAAAACTTTGATTCAAATCGTAGACACGGAACATGCCAAACATGCCTGCGCCCCCCAATATGCCCAGCAGCACCAACACCACGGCAATGGCGCCCAACATGCGCACCTTGATCGTGAACATTCGCATCAATCCAAACAGATCCATGATCTGGATTCCTCTCTATCGCTCCGCAGAGCAGGGAAGCTTTGGCACCAAGCCAAGGCCGTGTGCAGGCATCAAAAATGCCCTCATGCACAGCTGGTAACAATCTTGGAAGTTTGCCAGACATCATTGCGAGCAATATCTAAAGAAAACCCCTTCTTAGGGCCTTTTACATACGCCCCCAAACTATTTACCGGCGAGGCAGGATTTGCTCTTGCCGTTCCACGTGAAACATCTTCAGGGGCAAGCTACAGTTCCACTATCTATGACAGATTGAAGGAGTTGGTATGGAACACGTATTTCAAGTGAGCGGTATGACCTGTGGCCACTGCGAGCGGGCCGTGCAAAACGCCATTGCTGAAGTGGACGCACAGGCCCAAACCAGCATCGACCGTGCCAGCGGCAAGGTGGTGGTGCAAAGCAGCGCCCCGCGCGAAGCCTTGGTGCAGGCCATCCAGGAAGAAGGCTACAGCGTCGCTGCCTGATTGCACAAAGCCGCAGGCCGCTGCCAACGTGCGGTGCGGCCTGCGGCGCGTTGTGAAAACACTGCAGGCAGCGGAGCACTGTCGCCCGCAGACTTGGCAGCCGATTGCTGCAACCGCACAATCGTTGGCAGCTTTGCAGCAACAACGATTGGAGACAACGCATGAGCACCCGTGAGATTTTTGTCGTCAGCGCCGCCCGTACCGCCATTGGCACTTTCGGAGGCAGCCTCAAAGACGTTCCCAACACCCAACTCGCCACCACCGCCGTCAAGGCCGCCATTGAACGCGCAGGCATTGCCCCCGATGCCGTCGGCCATGTGGTCATGGGCAATGTGATTCCCACCGACACCAAAGACGCCTACCTCTCGCGCGTGGCCGCCATCGATGCAGGCTGCCCGATCGAAACCCCGGCCTTCAACGTCAACCGACTGTGCGGCTCTGGCCTGCAAGCGATTGTTTCGGCAGCCCAGGCCATCGCCCTGGGGGACTGCGATGTAGCGATTGGTGGCGGTTCTGAATCCATGAGCCGTGGCCCCTACTTTGACCAAGCTGCGCGCTGGGGCGCACGCATGGGCGACGCCAAGAGCATTGACTACATGCTGGGCATCTTGCACGACCCTTGGCAAAAAATGCACATGGGCATCACTGCGGAAAACGTGGCAGAGCGCTACCGCATCAGCCGCCAGATGCAAGACGAGCTGGCCGTACTCAGCCAACAGCGCGCTGCGGCTGCGATCGCAGCAGGCTACTTCAAAGACCAAATCGTGCCTGTCGAAATTGCCACGCGCAAAGGCACCACCGTGTTTGACACGGACGAGCACGTGCGCGCAGCCACCACGCTGGAAACCTTGGCCAGCATGAAGCCCGCCTTCAAAAAAGAAGGCGGCAGCGTCACCGCGGGCAATGCCTCGGGCATCAACGACGGCGCCGCCGCTGTGACCTTGGTCGCAGGCGACCGCGTGCAAGCCTTGGGCGTGAAGCCGCTGGCACGGTTGGTGGGCTACGCCCACGCCGGCGTAGACCCTGCCTACATGGGGATTGGCCCCGTGCCAGCCACCCAGAAGGTACTGGCGCGTACGGGATTGAAGATTCAGGACATGGACGTCATTGAGGCCAACGAAGCCTTTGCGGCCCAAGCCTTCGCCGTCATCCAGGAGCTGGGCTTGGACCCTGCCAAGGTCAACCCCAACGGCTCTGGCATCTCGCTGGGCCACCCCGTAGGCGCCACGGGTGCCATCATCACCACCAAAGCCATTTACGAGTTGCAGCGCACCGGTGGGCGCTATGCGCTGGTGACCATGTGCATTGGCGGAGGCCAAGGTATTGCGGCCATTTTTGAACGCGTCTAAGCACTGGCACGATGGTGCTGGCATGTGAGCGCCATGTGCCGTAAGCCCGCCTGCAGCCCTAGGGCTGCAGGCTTTTTTCATGGTGGGCGCTTGCGGCCAAATCTGATTGCCATCCCCGTTTGAGGGTGTTACCTCCTCCATTTCTGGGGCGGTAATCAGAACGCCGACAATGATTTGCATGCCAAGTTGCGCCTGGCAGCGCACGTCTTTTTCCTATGCTGTGCAGCCTTTGCGCCCACCTGCACCACGAATTGCCTTCACAAGGCGAGTTCTCTCTTATGGATCACTTGCTCAAACACCTGTCCGAATCACTCAACCAGGCCCGCAGCCAAGAAGAACTGGTGCGGCCGCTGCTGGAAATGCTGGGCCAGGTCACGCAATTGGAGTCCACCTACCTCACCACCATCGACTTTGCCCAGGACCTGCAGCACGTGCTGTATGCACGCAATACGCAGCAGATGCAGATTCCCGAAGGGCTGAGCGTGCCGTGGAATGACACGCTGTGCAAGCGTGCCCTGGCTGACGGCCGTACCTGCACTAGCAATGTGCAGGAATGCTGGGGCGACTCCCAGGCAGCCCGGGCGCTGGGTATTCGCACCTATGTCAGTGCCGCTGTGCGCATGTCCGATGGCAGCATTTACGGCACGCTGTGTGCGGCCAGCGCACGTGCAGCCACACTGCCCGACAGCACCGAGATCGTGCTGCAGCTGTTTGCCAAACTGATTGCTCAGCATGTCGAGCGCGAACAGCTGATGCAGGCACTGCAGCAGCGCAATGAGCAGCTCACGCGACTGGCGCTGACCGATGCCCTCACCCAGCTTCCCAACCGCGCAGCGGTGCGCGACGCACTGCACCGCTTGCTGGCAAGGGCCCAGCGCAGCGGCGACAGTGTGCTGGTGGCCTTCATTGATCTGGACGGTTTCAAGTGTGTGAATGACAAACATGGCCATGCGGCAGGAGACCGTTTGCTGTGTGCGGTCGCGCAAGGCCTGCAAGCGGTGCTGCGCGCCGGTGATGTGGTGGGCCGCATCGGGGGCGATGAATTTGTCATGGTGACCCCCTGCGCGGCGCCTGCACCCGGCCTATCCACCATGCACGAGGACCTGAAAGTGCGGCTGCGCGCGGCTTCCGAATGCACGGTGCATCTGCAAAATGGCAGCTGCCTGCACTATCCTGGCGCCAGCATCGGTATTGCGCAAGTGCCCGGGCATCTGACGGTGGACGAAGCGCTGCAGCAAGCAGACCAAGCCATGTATGCCGACAAAAAACAGCGGCGCGCACTGGGCATGGCCCCACAACGTGGACTGCGCGAGTAAAGCAGGCTGTGGCGTGTTGGGCATGGTCTGGCACTGCACCCTAAGACTTCAAACGCAACCAGCAAGCCAGCCTGCGCAAACTGGGCTGAGCTGATGCTGTCGTCGCTCATACCGGCTACAGCGGCTGAGAGCCCCTGCACCACGAGCGCTACTCCGTGGTGCTTTCGCCGCGTCGTACGCACGTACTGCCTGCGGCGTCACGCCATTTCTGCGCTGCGCACCAGCGATGGGCTGCGCCCTGTGGCTGGCACTTAGAACGGTGCCTCGTCGGGGTTGCTGTCTTGCGGGGCACTCGCTGGCCCTGTAACCACCCCCTTGCCGGCCACACGCACGGCCAAGGTCTCTGCGCCCGGCTGCGTTGCAGGCTGGCCCAGCGCTGTGCGCCCTTCACCGCCCAGCGCTTCAATCAGGTCGGGGATGAGTTTGGACAGCTCGCCCGTGGCAATCGCCACATCGGTGTCAAAGCCGCCTTCATCGCCGGCCTGGTCCAGCACCGTGTCCGTGAAGGCAATCTTTTTGATCTGCAGGCTGTCGGCCAGCACAAAACTCACGCGGTCATCCCAGGTCATGGCCAGCTTGGTTGGCAGCTTGCCGTGCTCCACGTGCTGCTTGACCTCGTCAATGTCCAGCGGATGGCGCGCATAACGCACCACGGCCTTGGATTCGTCGGCGGCTTTGAGTTCACACTCACGGTCAATGCTGAAGCCTGCGGGTGCTTCTTGCGTCAGCAACCAATGTGCCATGGCAGCCTGGGCGCTGGTTTGTGTGTCCAGCAGCGCCACACCAAAGCCCTTAAGGCCCTCCACCAGCAGCGACACCACCTCGTCGGCCTTGCCCTGGGCGCCCGTGTCCAGCACCAGCAGCTTGGCTTGCGGGTCGATCCATACCCACATGCTCGATTGCTTGGTAAAGGCCATGGGCAGCAAGTCCAGCTTGGCCTCGTCCTTGAGGTCGCGCTTTTCTTTTTTACCCGGCTTGCGGCCAAACTCCTTTTCAATCGCATCGGCTTTTTCCTGCACTTTGCGATTGAGCACGCTGGCAGGGAGCATTTTGGACTCCGACATAAAACGCAAGATCCACTGGCCACCCACGCTTTCGGCCAGCAGGCCGTGCGCCTCTCCACGCGGGGGCACCCAGCCCGCCGACTTCTCTTGCGTAGCACCACAGGGCACGAAAGGCGTTTTTTGCAGCGCCTCTTCCACTTGCTCCAGCGAGCCCGCCCATTGCGCCGCCATGCGGTACACGATCATGTTCTTAAACACGCAGCCACCTTCTTCCTGATCTATCGAATGCGATGCTGGCAGTGCTAAGGCACCGCCAGAATTTTTAAAATTATGAGCTGCTAGCGCTTGCTATATAAGCGCTGGAGGCCAAAAACATGTACCAAACTCTGGCCCCGGCAACACACAGCTTTGTAGTACTTTACACAGCAGCAGCAAAGCGAAACGGGCGCCTTACATACACCCTGCACACTGGCTGGCATGGACACAGCACTGCGCTGTACTCCACCCTACCACTGCTTGAAAGGAGCTTGTTATGGCCAACTTCCAACGTACTTTGACTGCCGCTGTCGCTGCCGCCGCTTTGACTGGCGTTTTCACTGCCTCCGCTTGGGCCCAGGCAGAACCCCAACTGCCAGCCACAGCAGTGACGGCACCTACGGGACACCCAGGCCATGCAGGCCACCCTGCCCACCGGGGTCAACCGGCTGACTTTGCCCAATTCCATGCAGAACGCAACGAGCGCCTGAAAACCATTTTGCAGCTGCAACCCCAACAAGAAGCGGCGTGGGAGCAGTATGTCAAAGCCACCACGCCTGCACCACGGGCTGAGCGCCAAGCTCCTCGCGCAGACTTGCGCACGCTGACCACCCCCGAACGTTTGGACCTGGCGCAAAAAATGCGCGCAGAGCGCACGGCAAAAGCCGAGCAGCGTGACAAAGCCACACGCACTTTCTACCGCAGCCTCAATCCCAGCCAGCAAAAGGCGTTTGATGCATTGAACCTGCATGCGGTGGGCAAGCACCATGCCGGCCACGGCCAGCGCATGGGGCACCCAGGCCATCGCCATGGGCCACGCCCCCCCGCAGCACCAGCGGCACCACAGGCACCCGCAGCCTGATCGGCAGCCATCTCCCAGCACCAGCAGGCTTCGGCCTGCTTTTTTTATGCCTGTAGCGCTGTCGATTTTGGGCGCCTTGGTCGCCCAGCACTGAAAAAGGCTTTTCGTTGTGCACAGCTGCGCAGGGCTTTTACCGCGCTGTGTATCCACGGCTTGCTTCAGCGCTTGGGGCTTGCCGGGCAGCGCATGCAAAGGCCTGACCCAACGAGGCACCTTAGCGGTAGTCCTCAGCTTCAAGTGGGCACAAACTCACTTCAGTTACATCAAAAAATAACAATAAAAACAAATACTTAAATCACAAAAACAAACAACCGTGTAACTCAGGGTTTACCCTGTAACCAAATTACATGGAGCATTTTCCCAGCTTTCTCGTAACGCAGTTACCAAAGCCGCTGCGCACGACATACCTGCGGCGGAAGGCTAAAACCGCCTGTGCATAACCTTGGGTAGAAAAAAAGGGTAAGTTGTAGTTTATCCACAGGCACTGGCGGTTTCTTGAACTTGTACCCAAAAGCGTGACTCACCATCCCTGTCTTCAGACACATACTTTAAGAATTTATAAACCATTGATTTGAAAACAACTTTTCAACTTATCCACAACAACCTGCCAACCTTACTATTACTACTAATTAAAAATAGAAAACATAAAGAATAACAAGCGCGCGAAAAAATTCGCGCAAAAGGTGCAGCCACTTTTCGTTTTTGCCTGTTTTTCCAGCTGACTCTAGGCATGCTCCTGGGTTTGTCTGTTCACAAATTGGATGGAGGTATGGAAAAAATACGGTTTTTTAGTTATTCACAGCAAATTTAATAGCTTGAATGCTTTGTTTTTAAACAGTTTTTTATAGATAACTAAGTTACATCACAGAAAGGATGCACTTGTGGATAGGTTGCTGAAGAAAAATGAGTTATCCACAAAATTTCAAAATTTTTTGAAGTTATCCCTGTTCACGCGACAGCAGCAACAGGGTTTCGCCCACATGATTCAGAGTCCACCAAGTGCTTGATATCAGCCCTGAAAGTGAACTTATCCACAAAGATAGTGGCGACTTACTATTACCTACTATCTTTATAAAAAATAAAAAAGAACAACACCCCGCAAAACCAGACAGCCAAGCCCTGAATCCGAAGTACGGCGATAAATGGCTGTCAGACATTGAAAAGTTCTTCTCAGCAGCCCATGCGCAGCGAGGCATCCTGCTGGTAAATCCGTGTAGGGTCAGAGAAGCATGGGGGTGATTAGCCAGTGATGACCCTCAGAGTTGTTCTTGCTCCCAAGCTTGTCCACAGGAAGTTATGCACAGCTGTGGAGGGGCAGAAAACGGTGTGCTGGCTTAGAATGCACATTCATTCAAAAAAATTCAATGCTCAGCCAAGTGCCTGTGAATACATAGAAAAACCATGCATTCAAACCTGCGAAAAACATTTTTCAGTCTTTTCAGGCGTTAGCCATTGCAGGGTCTACGCTGAAAGCTATGAATTTTTTGACTGATTGGCAGCCGTAGTGCCAGGCAGTGTGCGAGCCGGCGTACTGGGGGTACTGGCCAGCATGGCTGCGCTGCGGGCTTGGGCGGCCTGAATCAAAGGTGAAATCAGCTGTGCTTCCGGCAGGTTGGGCCAGTACTTGCGCGGCATTTCCTTGCGCATCGCGTTCACCTTCAGCCGTGCCGGATTGAAGATGTGGGCGTAATAGGTGAGCCACAATGCCTCGCCCGCGTCTGGCGCAGGCGCATCACAGGCTTGTGCACCCGGCCCCCAGCTCAGCACGCCAGGGCGGTTTTTCAAGGGCTGTAAAGCATTTTTCAGCACCACGCCGTGTTCCGCCAAGGCAGCTGCATTCGGTGCCTGGGGCCACCAGCGCAGGCAGCACTGCGGCGTCAGAATGGCCCAGCGCATATTGGCAAAGCGCTGCACGAAAAAGGGGGCTGCCGCGTGCACGATGTGGTGGCTGGGCTCAAACCAGGCCACATGCAAGGGGCCGCAGCCGTCCAGCGGGTCATCGGGCTGCTCCACCGGGCGAAAGCGGGCAAAAGCGTGCATTTTGTGCACTTCGTGGCGTACGGCTTTGACCCAGTGCTGCATCAGTACCCGGTCGGGATCCAGCGGGTCGTGGCGCAGGCCGAGCTCCCACTGCATGCGCCACAGCAGCCGGTACAGCACCGCAAAGCGCTCAGGCGCTGCGTTGAGCAAGGCTTGCTCCGCCAGGTGCAGCCATGCACATGGCACGGTCAGCGCTGGCGCTGCAGGCCCGCTGTGGTGATCGGGCACAGCCGTGGGTTGGGCGGCAGGGGCAAACAAGTCGGGGCTGTGCTGCTGGCGGTCTTGCGTCAGCCACTGCACCTCCTGGGGCGCAATCTGCTGGGCCCACAGCCAGCGGGCGACGTGGCGCCAATGGGCAAAGTCACTGCCGTCGCCGGGCAAGATCAGGGTGTGGCGGGCCATGGCTGCGGTGCCCCTAAAACAAGCTGGCCTGCTGGGGCTGCGGGGCCATGGGTTGCACCAGCTTGGCCGCCAGCATGGGGTCGTCCAGGCTGCGCCCCGGGCTCCACCCCACGCATTCGACAAAGGGCAAGATTTTGCGCAGCGGCAGCTTGAGCTGGTTCAGGTCACTGCGGTGCAGCATGCGCCAGCGGCGGGCAGCCAGCAGTTTCTGGACGGACTGCACGCCCAGCCCCGGCACGCGCAGCAGCAGCTCGCGTGCAGCGGTGTTGAGGTTGACGGGGAAGCATTCGCGATGCGCCAAGGCCCAGGCCAGCTTGGGGTCGTGTTCCAGTGACAGCATGCGCTGGCCTTGCGGGCCCACGGGCACAATTTCTTGCGCTGCAAAACCGTAAAAGCGCATCAGCCAGTCGGCCTGGTACAGGCGGTGTTCCCGCACCAGCGGCGGTGCGATGAGCGGCAGGTCGCGGCTGCTGTCGGGAATGGGGCTGAAGGCCGAGTAGTACACGCGGCGCAGTCCATAGCCCGTGTAGAGCTTGGCACTGGTGAGAATGATGTCGCCATCATCGGCCCCATCGGCGCCCACAATCATTTGCGTGCTTTGGCCACCGGGCGCAAACGCAGGGGGCTTGGCAGCCCGTGTGTTGCGCGATTGCGGCATGGAGATGACCGAGGTTTTGGCCGCCGCCCGGCGCTCGGCTTGCGAGGTGCTGATGTGGTGGTGCAGCTGCCCCATGGCGTGGTGGATGGTGGCGCTGTCTTTCTCGGGCGCCAGCTGGTGCAGGCCTTGCACGGTGGGCAGTTCGATATTGATGCTCAGGCGGTCGGCGTACAGCCCCGCCTGGGCCAGCAGCGCAGGATCGGCATCGGGAATGGTTTTGAGGTGGATATAGCCTTTGAAGCCATGCTCCAGCCGCAGGCTGCGGGCCACGCCCACGAGTTGCTCCATGGTGTAGTCGGGGCTGCGGATGATGCCGCTGGACAGAAACAGCCCCTCGATGCAGTTGCGCCGGTAAAAGTCGAGCGTGAGAGCGACCACCTCGGCCACCGTGAAACGGGCGCGGGGGATGTTGGACGTGACGCGATTGACGCAGTATTTGCAGTCGTAGACGCAAAAATTGGTCAGCAAGATTTTGAGCAGCGAGACGCAGCGGCCATCGGGTGTCCAGCTGTGGCAAATGCCATTGCCGGTGGTTGAACCAATGCCGCCCGCTGCGGCATGGCGCTTGGCGCTGCCGCTAGAGGCACAGGAGGCGTCGTATTTGGCGGCATCCGCCAAGATGGCAAGTTTGGTTTGCAGTTCCACTGTTTATTTATACAGTATTTGGGCAATCCGCAATGTCATCGATGGCAAATGGGCACTGTGCGTTTCTGCGCAGCCAGTGGCCGTGCGCCATGCCCAACGCTAGGTCTATAGAACCAAAATGGCCGCTAGCGCTGATGTATCAAGCGCTGGTAGCTCCTGTTTTTAAGCAGCACGCTTTTCCAGCGTAAAAGGTGGCAGGCCTTTGAGCAGTTGGGCCCCGTAGCTGGTGGCCACCAGGCGCCGGTCGTAGCAGTAGACGTGCGCCTGGTCTTCTTCGGTGCGGATGGCGCGGCCCACCCATTGCGCCAGGCGGATGGCGGTGGCAGGCACCACCAGGTCGTTGAACGGGTTGCGCCCGCTGCTGCGCAGCCACTCGGCACGCGACTCGCCCACGGGGTCGTCCGGTGGCGCAAAAGGCAGCTTGGTGATGAACAGCGACTCGCACAGTGCACCGGGCAAGTCCAGCCCTTCGCCAAACGACTGCATGCCAAAGATGATGCTGGGCAAGCCCTGCTCCACGCGGTTGCGGTGCTCGGCCAGCAGCATGGCGCGCGGCATGGCGGTTTGCACCAGCACCTGGGCGCGCATGGCGGTGGGCAGCGCATCGACCGCTTGGCGCATTTGCTCGCGTGAGGTAAACAGCACCAGCGCCCCGGCCTCGACCCGGCTGATGTCCAGCATCAACTGGTGCACCATCTCTTGCGTGAAGGCGGCGGCCTCGCGCGGGTCGGCACGGGTTTGGTGGGCAATCAGCGTGCCCTGCGCGGCGTAGTCAAAGGGGCTGGCCACTTCCAGCGTTTGCACGGCGGCATCGTTGGCCAGACCGGCTTCACGCAGAAAAAAGTCAAAGCTGCCACAGCTGGTGAGGGTGGCGCTGGTCAGCACCGCGCCGCGCACCTGGCTCCACAGATGGTGGCGCAGCGTGGCACCGGGCAAGATGGGGCTGGCGTGGCCTTTGACGACGATGTAGTCACCATCCACCTCCAGCGTGAACCACTTAGCATTGGGCACGCTTTCCGAGCCGTCTTCGCGGGTTTCGGGCTGCTGGCTCAGCAGTTGGGCGGTGTCGTGCACGGCCTCCAGGCGCGGGGCCAGCGTGCCCACTTGGGCGTACAACTGCGACAGGCGCTGCGCTTCGTCGGGTTTGTCTTTGATCTCGGCCTTGAGGGCCTTGGCAATGGCCCGCAGCACGTCCAGAAAGCCGCTGGCGTGGTGCATGACCTGCGCCAAGGGGTCGAGCAAGGCATGGGGCACATCGCCGCGTGGCACGCGTGCACGGGCCGGGCCAAAGCGCTCATCTTTACCTTTGAGTTGGTCGCCGTAATGCTCCATCACCAGGCGGGCCAGCTCGGTCAGGTGCTCGCGCAGGCCGCTGCTGTAGCCCGCAATGTCGGCAATCTCGTCCACTTCCATCAACTGGCCCACACGCAAGGCGCGGCTGGCCAGTTTGTCGATCCACTGCAGGCGGCTCATGTCCATCTCACACGCAAATTGCGAGAGGGCCGTTTGCGGCAAATGGTGGGCTTCGTCCAGCACCAGCAGGCTGTCATTCAGGTCGGGCAGCAGGCGCGCCCCCAAGCTGGAAAGCAGCAAATCATGGTTGGCGACAATGACCTGCGCGGCCACCATCTCTTTGCGGCGCTCGTAATACGTGCAGCTGTCAAACGTGGGGCAGTGGCGGCCGGTGCAAGAGCTGCCTTCGGCGGCCACCGGGCTCCAGGCTTCGGCCTCGGGCGGGTTAGGCAGGCTGTCGCGGTCGCCATTCCATTCGCCACTGGCCAGCGCATCCCTCATGGAGGCATAAAACTGCATGCGCGCTTCGGTCTCTGCTTGGGGACGTTTTTTGCGCTGCTCAGCCGCTTCTTCGGCAAACAGATCGTCCACTTCTTCACTGTTTTCGCCGGAACTGGCCAAGCGCTCTAGCTTGAGCTTGCAGACAAAACGTCCACGCCCTTTGGCCAACGCAAATTTGAAGGGCGTGGGTAGTTGCTGCGCCAGCGCAGGCAAATCTTTGTTTACCAATTGCTCTTGCAGCGCCACCGTGGCTGTGGATATCACCACGCGTGTGCCACGCGCCAGCGCCATCGCAATGGCTGGGGCTGCATACGCCAATGACTTACCCACGCCCGTTCCGGCCTGCACCACGGCGATGGCTTTTTGGGGATCGGGAGCACCCTCTTCCACCTTGCCGAGCTGGGCGAGCGACAGCGTGTGCGCGATTTGCGCAGCCATTTTGCGCTGCCCCTCGCGGAGGCGAAAGCCCGGAATGGAGGCAACGACGGCGTCAAAGGATTCCAGGGCCTCCGTGGCCCATTTTTTTTGGCTCATTGTGGGATGGTTTGGCTTGCGCAGCGGTAAAAGATGTGTGAAAAATTCTTTTCAATACATATTCACCGCAAAGACTGCATGCTTTTATTTATGTTGCGGTGCAAGTCTTGAGAGAAATTGCTGAAAAAACAGACAAAGTGCATGGAGTCAAGCGGCATGGATATGCCAAGGCGGTGAGCCCACTACTTTGTGGAAAATTGATTATAGGCTGTGGATGATTTTGAGGAAGTCGTGCAACGAGATGAGAACATTCAGGCCAAGCACATGTACACAACGCTGTGGAAAAGATAGGATTTGACGTTAGTCGAGGCATTGAAAAAATCTTTTCTTTCAATGCACTCTTATTCACAAGTCACTGGTTGTCGTTGGTTTGTGTATAACTTGATTTTTTGGGTGTGTTGCCGCTGGAAAGATGTGCACAAAAAAATTTCAGAAAGTTATCAACAGCTTGTGAGTAAATGCGGTGTATCAGCAGGTTGGCGCATCGCTAAAAAATAGCGTGATGTGTCAACACCTGCTTGCTACTATCTAAGGCCTTGCATAGTTTTTGAAATTTTTCATTCTTCTATGGAATGTTTTACCCCGTCTGTACGAACAAAAAATACCAAATACTGTGTAATTTTTTATATTTATTGAAATTGGAAACTTCAGTTTGTTTGAAAAGTAACAGTTCTACCAACCGCTGGTCGTACGTTTGATGAAAAAATAGGCAAAGTGCATCATTAGGCGCAGCAAGGGTGTCTGGCGCTGCCTGGATGAAGGAGCTGCAAGGCTTGGTCTGCCCATGGGGTGGGTTGCATGACGGTGCGGGTGAAGCCATGTCAGCGGGGATGGCGGTGTCAGCGCTACACTGGCCGACTGCTTTTTTGATGCCTTTTCACTTTCTTGTTATGCACGCAGCTTTTGGCTGGCTGGATGCGGTCATCCTTGGTTTGGTTCAAGGGTTGACGGAATTCCTGCCCATTTCTTCCAGCGCACACTTGCGCATCCTGGGTCCTCTTTTGCCGGGTGGCGCAGATCCGGGGGCAGCCTTCACGGCCATTACCCAACTGGGCACGGAACTGGCCGTACTGATTTACTTTCGCCAAGACGTGATGCGCATGCTGCTGGCCTGGTGTGCCAGCCTGCCGGTGATTGGCAGCCGCCAGCGTGGAGCGCCACTTTCCCAAGATGCCAAATTGGCTTGGCTGGTGGTGCTGGGCACGATCCCCATCTGTGTGCTGGGTTTGCTTTTGCGCGACTGGATTGAAACCACCTTCCGCACCCTGGCCGTCACGGCCACCATGCTGATCGTGTTTGGTCTGTTGCTGGGCTGGGCCGAAAGGCGCGGCATGCAAAACCGCCAAATCGGTGATCTGAGCTGGAGGGACGGCATCTTGCTGGGCCTGGCCCAGGCCATGGCACTGATTCCTGGGGTATCGCGCTCCGGTGGCACGATCACTGCAGGTCTGTTGCTGGGCATGACCCGCGAGGCAGCGGCACGGTTTTCGTTCCTGCTGGCCATACCCGCGGTGCTGATGTCGGGCTTTTATATGCTGCTGTTCAAGCGCGAGCCCATGACCAGTGAGCAATGGGGCATGACCTTGACGGCGACAGTGGTGGCCTTTGTGGTTGGCTACGCCGTCATTGTGTGGTTCATGCGGCTGATCTCCAGCAAGGGCTTTGGTTTCTTTGTGATCTACCGCGTGGTTTTAGGGCTTGCGATCTTGCTAGGCCTGTACTTTGGATTTATCCATTAATCTTCGACCTGTTATTGTTTGCTAGAGCGAGTTTGAAAGGACGCTCAACACCATCATGGAAATTCCTATACTTATCGCCCTCATTGTTCTCAATGGCTTGTTTGCCATGTCTGAAATTGCGCTGGTTACAGCGCGCAAGGCACGGCTTCAAAAATTGATCGATGAGGGCGATACCGCCGCAGCTGCTGCGCTCAAGCTCGGCGAAGACCCTACGCGCTTTCTCTCCACCATCCAAATTGGTATCACCTCGATTGGTGTGCTCAACGGTATCTTTGGTGAGGCTGCGCTGGCGCAACCTATGTCTGTGTGGTTGATTGAAATGGGGATGGCAGCCAACTACGCCAGCACCGTTTCGACCGCTGTCGTGGTGGTGGTGATCACCTATGTCTCTATCGTGGTGGGCGAGTTAGTGCCCAAGCGCCTGGGACAGACTAACCCTGAATCGATTGCCCGTCTGGTGGCCCGCCCCATCAACCTGCTGGCGAAGTTGACCAAGCCGTTTGTGCTATTGCTGACATCGTCCACCCGAGGCTTGTTGAGAATTTTGGGTGTGAAAGAGAGCAACGAATCGTCGGTGACAGAAGACGAAATTCATGCGGTGCTGGCCGAGGGCACCACTTCGGGTGCCATCGAGCAAAACGAGCACACCATGATTCGCAATCTGTTCCGTCTGGATGATCGCCAGATCTCCTCGCTGATGGTGCCGCGCTCGGATGTGGTGTGCCTGGACGTGAGCCTGCCGTTTGAAGCCAATATGGCCATCCTTGAATCGCAGGATCACGCCCGTTATCCCGTGATTGATGGCAATTTTGAGAATCTGCTGGGTGTCATCAACTCCCGCCAGTGGCTGGCCAATGCCCTCAAGGGCAAGCGTGACCTGCGGGAATCTTCAGAGCTGATTCAAAAGCCCATCTACATTCCTGAAACCATCACAGGCATGGAGTTGCTGGAGAACTTCAAGATATCAGGCTCGGCCATGACTTTTGTGATCGACGAGTACGGTGAAGTGCAAGGCATTGTCACCGTGCGCGATGTGACCGAGGCCATTACCGGCGAGTTTGTCACCGAAGACCCCAGCGATGCGTGGGCGGTGCAGCGTGATGATGGCAGCTGGTTGCTGGACGGTCACATTCCCATCATGGAGCTCAAAGATCGCTTGGGCCTGAAGACGGTGCCCGAGGAGGAAAAAGGCCGCTACCAAACCCTCAGTGGCATGTTGATGCTGCTGACTGGCAAGCTGCCTTCGGAGACCGATAAAGTGGTCTGGGAAAGCTGGGAGTTTGAGGTGGTGGACATGGATGGCAAGATCATCGATAAGATTCAGGCCACCAAAATTGAAGAGCCTCCTATCGATATGGCACCAGAGCCATAAGCAGCGTGTGCGACACAAAAAAGCAGCCCTTGGGCTGCTTTTTTTATGGTCGATATTCATGCGCTGTAAAGGCGGGGTGCCAATGCTGTGGCCCCCAATCGCCCCCTCACGGTGGCACGGGGCTACATCCCCATTCGCTGCCGCGTTTGCGCACCGCTAGCCATTGGTGTTGTGCAGTGTCTCAGCAGGCGGTGGCCATCCAAAGGGCGGGCATATCCATGCTCCCACCTCAGCGTATGCGTGCATCTCCGTACGCACACCAGCCGGGCTTGGGCCCTTTCTTTGGGTGAAGGCGGCAGGTTTCGGGGCGCTTGTCGTACACCGTGCAGCGGCGGGTGTGCGCATCCAGAAAATTGCAGTCGCCACTGGCGCGGCGCGCCATGGTGAAGATGTTGTGTTTGGGGTTGTAGTGGTCAATGCGCTTGGCTTTGAGCAGGCGTTTGGCAATTAGTTTGTGGTCGACGTTGTCGACTTCAAATTGATCGATCAGCTCCAGGCGCACCAAGTCGCTCAGCTGTACTTCCAGCGGCATGGTGCAGCAGTTGGCGCCGCAGGTGTCACACATGCCGGGCTTGTATTTGCTCCATGTTTCAAGGCGGTCAACGTCCACAATGCGGATGGCGGGTTTCATGGGAAAAGCAAAGGCTGCCATGGGCAGCCTGTTGAGAGACTATGAAAAAAAGAGCTGTTAGCGCTTTTATTTACTTGTTTTTGATATCAAAACTATCTGAATCAAAGGTAAATCAAGCGCTAATTGCTCATGAAAAATGAGTTTGCCGCCAGCTAGGCCGCAGGTGGCGCTGCAAATATACCCAGCCTGGGGCCTGCGCACTTCCAGATGCTTATAAAACCCAAGCCCGATCGCTACTGCTTACCTGCACGGTGTGGGCGACGCTTGCTAGCTAACCTGTACCGCAGGTGCGCTTACCACTTCGGATGCCGCATGGCACAACGTACAAGGCACAAGGGAAGGGGCCCGCGCACGCCAGCCCCAGGGCGCGTGGCACCAAGGCTTAGGGGGACTGGTGTACACCCACCAAGAACTGGCTGCATACCGATTGTGCGGAGGCGTTGGCCACGGACTCTGGGGCAATGCTCAGTTTGCTGGCGACCGAGCTGTAATGGCGCTTGAGGGTGCTGCCAGACAGCACGCCCAGCGAGCGCACTTGCTGGGGCGTCAGCATTTGGGCTTTCACCGCCTCTTGCATGGCCACGCAGACGCTGCTGGTGGCGTCATAACGCGCCACGGTGTTGGCATAGAAAAAATAGCCCCCCGCCACGCCCAGCAAGGCGGTGAGTAAAGCAATCAGGGCAACTTTGGCAGGGGACATGGCAGGCAACCGCGCAAGCGGTGGTTAGCGGTGAAGGGGGTTAATCGCGCTTGGCGCGCAGCACTTTGCCGTCAGCAGCATCGAGCTTGACTTCCATGATGGTGTGGTCGGCCTGCAGTACATCGACCTGGTAGGTGACCGTGCCCCAATGGTTGTCCAGCTCCGCTTTGACGGCTTTACCGGCGGTGTGGCGCGTGGCAGCTTGAACAGCCTGAACGATATCAATCTTGGCCGCCTGTGCACGCTCAAGGTCTTTGCGCTTGGCCTTGCCATCGTTTTGGTGCATGCGCGCTTGGCCGCTGCTGCCATCCACCCACACTTCCACGCTGTCGTTCTGGGGCGTCAGCACGGTGGCCTCGTAGCGCACGCCGGCCCCATCGCCATCGTCCAGCTCAATCTCGATGACTTTGCCCGGCACGGCTTGGGTGGCGTGGGCAATCGCTTGCTCCAAGTTCACTTGGAGCGGTGCCGTCAGCGCTTGCCACTGCGCGGGAGATTTGGCCTGCGCGCTCAGTGCCAGGCACGTGGCGGCAACGGCCAGCAGGGTACGGGAGGGGGTGAAGAAAGCCATGGTCTGCATCCTTTCAAACAAAGTCGTAATGCTGGCACCGTAAGTCATGCGGCACACAGCGGTGTGTGGGACGTGCTCGCAAACGCGCACCTTGACGCAACGCTGGTGCACGTGTGCGGGCTGGGCGCGCATCCATGGTGCATGGATGACGCATACCGTGCATAAATATGCGCGACAAGGCCATTTTTCAACACCGAGCAGTGGTCAAAAAGTTGGCATGGCGCTTGCATTGATAGGTCTCAAGTGCTTGTGTACTTGCTTGTATGCAAGCGCGGCACGTTTTTATCAGGTCTTCAATCACAAAGGATTTGCCATGTTGTCTCGCCGCCTTTTGCTCGCTTCTTTGACCTCTTGTGGACTGGCTTTGTCTGTGGCCGCCCCCACTGCGGCGCACGCGCAAGACAAGGTCATCAAGGTGGGCACGCTCAAGCTGATCCATGGCATCACGCCCTACTTCTATGACAAGTTCACACCCGCAGGCTACAAGATCGAAGTGATCCCGTTTGAGACGCCCACCGACGGCAAAAACGCCGTGGTCACCAAGTCGGTGGACTTTGGCACTTATGGCCTGGCTGCGGCCACACTGGGCGCTGCTGCGGGTGAGCCGGTGGTCATCGTGGCACCCACCTGCAATGGCGGCATGGCGATTGTGGTGGGTAAGCGCAGCGGCATCAGCAGCTTCAAGGAGCTCAAAGGCAAGCGCGTTGGCATCCTGCCCGGCTCCACCCAGGAGGCCGTCTTCAACGACCGGCTGCAGTCCGAAGGCATGACCATCAAAGACGTGAAATCCGTGCGCGTGTCTTTCAGCGAAATGGCGGGCGCGCTGGAGCGTGGTGACATCGATGCCTATGTGGGTGCAGAGCCCGGCCCCTCCATCAGCGTGACACGTGGTGTGGGCCAGGTGCTGGAGTTCCCTTATTCCACCCCCACCGGCAAGGTGAACATGGTCATGACCACGCACGCCGATACGGTCAAACAAGATCCGGCCTTGACCAAGGTGTTCCTCGACATTCACCGCAAAGCCTCGGAATACGCCATGGCCCACCGTGCAGAACTGGTGCAAATGGCGGGCGCCAAACTGGGCTTTCCCGCCGATGTGGCCAACCTAGCGGCGGACAACGTGGAGCTGACGTGGAAGATCGATGAAGACTGGATCAAGCGCAGCAAGTACTACGGCGCGCTGATGCTGGAGCGCAAGCAAATCCGCAAGCTGCCCGACTACAGCAGCTTCATCGTTACCGGCTTGAACCCCCAGTAATCCACCACCGCGCAGCGGCTGGGTTGGCCGCTGCAGCCGCACCAGACTGATGGTGTTTTTTGCCAGCTTCGGGACTATTTGCCATGCCCTCTTCCATCCTTGACCCCCATGTGCGCGCGGCGCCGGCAACTGCCGCAGCGCCCAGCCATGCGGCGGCTTCCGTCTCGGCGGAACTGATGATGCCGCCCCCACCCAGTGCCGCCAAAGTCTGGATGACCACCTGGCTGGTACCTGCCGTCTTGCCCCTGCTGTTGTTGCTGGCCTGGGATGTGGCGGTGCGCACCAGCGGAACCATGCTGATTCCTTCCCCGCAAGAGGTTGGATGGATGCTGTGGGACTTTGCTTTTGGCGGCATCTATGACGATGCCTTCAGCGCCACCCTGCCCACCCACTGGCTGCAGTCCATGGCGCGCGTCTACGGGGCTTTTGCGCTGGCTGCGCTGGTGGGCATACCCTTGGGCTTGGTGATTGGCAAAAACGCCGCCATACGCCGTTTTGTGGACCCTACGCTGCAAATGTTGCGCCCGGTGCCAGTCACGGCCTGGCTGCCGCTGTCCATGATCTTTTTTGGCGTGGGCCCCAATGCCGCCATCTTCCTGGTGTTTCTGGGGGCGTTCTTTCCCATTGTCATCAACACCACGTTCGGCGTGAAGTCGGTCGAGCCGCGTTTGTTCGAGGCCGCCGCCATGCTGGGCTGCAAGGGCACCTCCATGTTCCGCCAAGTGGTGCTGCCGGCGGCCATGCCTTCCATCTTTAACGGCCTGCGCCTGGGCCACGGCATTGCGTGGTTTTTGATTGTGGTGGGTGAGATGACGGGCGTGCCCGAGGGCCTGGGCGCAGCCATCATGGATGGGCGCATGCTCTCGCGCACCGATGTGGTGATTGCGGGCATGGTGGTCATCGGCTTCACCGGCTTTGTCACCGACCGTTTGCTGGTCATTCTCAACAACCGTCTGCTCAAGTGGAGCCCGCAACACAATGTCTGAAATCCTTGCACACCGCACCCCTGCGCCCATTCTGGACATTGCGAATGTCAGCAAAGTGTTTAGCCTCAATGGCCGCCCTATCCACGCCCTGAAAGAGGTGAATTTACAGATCCAGAAGGGCGAATTCATCTGCCTGATTGGTGCCTCGGGCTGTGGCAAATCGACCTTGCTGCGCATCATGGGCGGTTTTGAAAACGTCTCCACCGGCGTGGCCAAGATGTACCACACCCCGATCAACGAACCCGGGCCCGACCGTGGCATGGTGTTCCAGGACTATGGCCTGTTCCCCTGGCTGACCGTGCGGCAAAACATTGCCTTTGGCCCCAAGCAGCGCGGGCTGCCGGAGGCCAAGCTGCGCGAGGTTGCCGACCACTACCTGCACATGGTGGGCCTGAGCAAGTTTGCCGACCACTTTCCCAACCAGCTCTCGGGCGGCATGAAGCAGCGCGTCTCTATTGCGCGCGCGCTGGCTAACGACTGCGAGGTGCTGCTGATGGACGAGCCCTTTGGCTCCCTGGATGCGCTGACGCGCGAAGTGCTGCAGCAGGAGCTGCTGGACATCTGGGCCAAGACCCGGTTGACCGTGATCTTCGTCACCCATGCGGTTGAAGAAGCCGTGCTGCTGGCCGACCGCGTGGTGGTCATGACCGCCGGCCCCGGCCGGGTGGAGCGCGACTACCGCATCCCGCTGGAGCGACCGCGCCACATCACCGCGCCGGAGTTCAATGCGGTGCGCCAGGAGTTGACGGAGATGCTCAGCAGCCATGTGGCCCACCACGCGAAAGCCGCCTGATGCTGGATAAGCTGTTGCATCTGAATGCGGCGGCGCGCAAGGCCGCCTATGACAACACCAGCGCAGTCGCCAACAGTGCCGCACAAGTGGCCGACTTTGAAGCGCGCAGTGCTGCGCTGGCACAGCACTTCAAGGGCCAGCTCGATGTGGCATATGGGCCGCAAGCACGGCAAAAATTCGATTTCTTTGCAGGTGCAAGCGGGGCGGCCACCCTGCTGTTCATTCACGGTGGCTACTGGCAAATGCGGCACAAAAACACCTTCCGTTTTGTGGCCGAGGGGGCGCTGCAAAACGGCGTGAATGCGGCGCTGATTGGCTACACCTTGGCGCCGCAAGCCAGCCTTACGCAGATCGTGCAAGAGGTGTTGCAAGGCATTGCTGCGGTGCGTGCACATGCCTTGCAACATGGAGCCGCAGATCGCGTGTTGCTGTGCGGCTGGTCGGCGGGCGGGCATTTGACGGCGCTGGGGCTGCATGCCCCGGGCGTGGTGGCGGGCCTGGGTATCAGCGGCATCTATGACCTGGGCCCCATCCGGCACAACGCTTTGAATGAGGCGCTGCAGTTGTCAGAGACCGAAGTGCAGCAACTCAGCCCCTTGCGCTTGCCGCTGGTGCACCAGCCCTTCATTACCGCGTATGGCACGGCAGAGTTGGAGCAATTGCAAAGGCAGAGCCAAGCGTTTGCACAGTACCGCCAAGGGCTGCCCCACGATGTACTGCTACCGGTGGAAGGGGCAGACCACTTCAGCATTTTGAATGCCTTGGCGCAGCCCGATGGTGCGCTGCTGCATGCCTTGCTAGCCCACCGCTAGCGCTGTAACGGCAGCTTGCAAAGGCACCACAGAAAGTTATTTTTTGGTAGCTGCTATCGCTTACTCAGTAAGCGATAGCGCCACTTTTCGCTTGGCATTTTGCAGCATATGCAGCGTGATGTTTTTCACCTCATCGCGGCTGACACGAATGTGTTTTTGCAGCAGCACTTTGGCTTGCAGACCATCGCGCTGCAGCAGTGCCTGCAGGATGCGGCTGTGCTCCTCATAGGTCACATCGATGCGGTAGTTGCGCGTGAATTCCAGGCGCCGCACGATGCGAATGCGCTCGGTAATGTCGCGGTGAATGCGTGCCATCTCCAAGTTGCCACTGGCTTGCAGCAAAGCCATGTGAAAGTCTTCGTCGTGGCGCGAGACCACGCTTTTTTCACACAGGCGATCGGCGGCTGGAATGCACCACAGCGCCGTCAAATCTTGCAGCCTGTGCGCCAGGTCTGGCGCAGCCACCAGCAAATCAACGGCGGCGCACTCCAGCACGGCGCGCACGTCGTACAGCTGCTCAAACACCGCAAAGTCCAGCTGGTTGACCACCCAGCCCATCTTGGGCAACACCGAGATATAGCCTTCGCGCTGCAGCCGCACCAGGGCTTCACGCACGGGGGTGCGGCTCATGCCCAGTTGTTGGCCCACTTCGCTTTCGCTGAAGCGGTCTCCAGGCACGTACTGAAAATTGTCCAGCGCCTGGCGCAGTGTTTCATAAGCGACAGAGGCGAGGCTGGCAGCAGCAGGCATACAAGGTTCCTAGGGTGTTGAATCGAGCGTGGCAGCGCACGGTGGCGGTGGGCTGCCCGGGTACATCAGCTGGCGTTGCAATACGCGCGCCAGCCACCCCATGCGGTGATGTCTTGGGCTTGTGTCAGCGCAAAGCCCTCGCAGATAAAACCCTTCACAGCGCGGCCATCCTGCAGCGTGACCGTGCCAATGCCCAGCGGCGCGGGCACACCGGCCACAAAGCGCCCCAGGTTGGCCACGGGCATGTCCCAGACCTCCACGGCAATGGCGCCCCCATCCTCGGCACGTGCCAGACCGGGTTTGGCGGGCACCGTGCCTGCCAGCGCATACAGGCGGTAGTGGGGTGCCGTGTGCGTGGCTTCACGAAAGCGTGCGCCGCAGGCAAGCAGCTCATGGTTCAGCGGCATGCCGCGCAAATGGGCGCCCACCACGGCCAATTCCAGGGTGTCCCCCTGTGCGGGCACCTGCCAGGTGGGCAAAGGCCCCGTGGGCTTGCTGTGCAAGCCGGTCACCCCTGCGCTCAGTAGTGTCTGCGCCTCCAGTTGCTGGGCCCAGCGCACCAAATCGGGTTCGCGCCATGCGGGTGCAATCATGGTGATGCCAAACGGCAAGCCGTTGGGCAGTTGCGAGGCCGGAATGGCAATCGCTGACCAGCCCAGCAAATTCACAAAATTGGTGTACGTGCCCAACTCGGAATTGACCGCAATCGGGTCGGCCTGCACCTCGGCAATGCTGGGGTGGCGCGGCGCACTGGGCACGCACAGCACATCGACGGTCTCCCAGATTTTTTCGGCCTGCTGCTGCAAGGCTTGCAGGCGATATTGCGCTGCAAAGGTGTCGACCGCCGTGAAGCGCTGGTGCACATCCAGCACTTGGCGAATCACGGGCAGCAGTGCTTCAGGCTGGGCCTCGTAAATGCTGCGTGCCCCCACCACACGCTCTGCCACCCACGGGCCGTAGTACAGCAGGTTGACGACTTCCTGCAGGATGTCGAAAGCCATGGGCTGCACCGCCTGGGTCTGGGGCTGCAAACGCGCTACGAATGTGTGGAATGCGGCCTCATAGGCATCCGACAGTCGGCGCGTTTGCGGCACACCCACGCGCAGCTGCGCTAGCGGTGTGTGCTGGGCCAAAGCAGGGCGTGGCTGGCAGTAGCTGTCACCTGCATCCACCCCTTCCATAAGGGCCAGCACCGTGGCACTGTCGGCCACATTCAGGGCCAGCACCCCGATGCAGTCCAGCGTGCGGCAGGCAGGCACCAAACCAGTGCTGGGCACTGCACCTGGTGTGGGCTTAAGGCCCACAATTTGGTTGAACGCGGCCGGCACACGGCCAGAGCCTGCCGTGTCGGTCGACAGCGCAAAGGGCACCAAACCGCGTGCCACGACCGATGCAGAGCCCGAGCTGGAGCCGCCAGAAATCAGCGTTTCATCCCACGTATTGGGCACCACGCCGTATGGCGAACGTGTGCCCACCAGGCCTGTGGCAAATTGGTCCAAATTGGTCTTGCCCAGCACGATGGCGCCCGCGTTTTTCAGGCGCTGCACTGCCACCGCATCGACTTGTGCGGTATAGGCAAAAGCAGGGCAGGCCGCCGTCGTGGCAAAACCAGCCACATCGATGTTGTCCTTCACCGCAAACGGTATGCCGAACAGGGGGAGCTGGGCCCGCCCGTGCTTGGCTTCCAGCGTCTTCAAGGCTTGTAGTTGCGCGTGCAGTTGGTCCGCGCTGGCAATGCTGATCCAGGCCGTGTCATCGGCCTTGAAGGCTTGGCGCTGTTGCTCCAGCAGCAGTGTTGGGTCTGCGCCCTCGTGGTATGCGCGCTTCCACTCGTCGAATGTGCCAATCAGCATGATGAATACCTAGATGTATACAAGATGCGGATATCAAGCAGGTTGCGTGCCAGATAGGGGCGCGGCGTGTTGTGCCTGATGAAGGGGGGAAGTCCAGCCAGCAGCGGCTGTGGCGCAGCCCATGTCGCCACAAGAGAAATTGAAGCCTTTTATGGCTCTAGGCTTTATCAATATTGCGCTGATAGCTCTTGTTTTTGAGACGGTGCGCAGAAGATGCGGTTAAGGTAAAAACTGGCGGGCTGAGTGCGTCCAAGTTGCTGCACCAGCAGCGGGCCTGCAGATGAAAAATGCGGCATAAATGCCCAAGCAACGGACATAGCCTGGGTGCGAAAACCGGCTGCGGCCTGTACGGTGTTGCATGCTCGAGGACGGCAGCCTCTGGCGGTGAAGCTGCTCGACGCCATGCAAGCCGGCGCGGCATGATGCGTGAAATTCTTTTTTGAAAGAGCAACTTCCATGCAGCCAAAACCAACAAGCACACCTGCACAACAACCCAAGGCGCGCATTGTGCTCAACGGAGATCTGTCGCACTTGGAGGAGGTGCCCATCTTCATCACGAGGGGGACTTGTGGCGTACTTTCCGGGCTGAAGCAGCAGGAGCAAACGGCAGCAGCACCGGCACAAAACAACAAAAAAAATCCCTGACCGAAGCGGGGGAGGGAAGGACGTTCAGACGGAAGCAAACCATGCTTTCATGGAAGCTGAACACGTGAGAGGATGGAAACATGGACACTCCAGCCTGCTTATTGATTTCTCGGTAGCGTTCACTCCATCACTGTGCCAGACACCACCCTATGCAATTGCCCAGCCAAACAGCGATCAGTCACGTACAGCCGGAGCGTGAGCGCATGATGCGTGGGTTGTTCCACGAGTACATTGACATGTATGCCTCAAGGGATGACCGCCTCACGACACGCTTTAGTCAGAGCTTCACGGGTTTCACCGGCAGCTGGGGGCGGCTGATCCAGGATCGTGATGAGTGGATCCGCATCACCCTGCAAGATTTTGAGCAGGTGCCAGGCCCCATTCGCATGGAAGTGACCGACGTCTCGCTGCAGGATCTCAGCACTGAGGTGGTCTCTGTCGCTGCGACTTTGCGCATTCACCTGCCCCATGACGCCGATTTAATGGCCAACCATGTGACGAGGCTGGTGCTGGTATTTCGCCTGGAAGCGGGCGCATGGATGATCGCGCATTGCAGCTATTCCGTGCCGTTTCATGGCACAAACGACGATGAAGTCTATCCAATCAGGAGCCTGCAGCAGCAGAACCGCGCTTTGCAGGCACTGGTGGCCGAGCGCACTCGAGAGCTGCAAGAGAGCCAAGCGTTTTACCGCCTGCTCACGGAAGATGCGGAAGACGTGCACTGGCAGATGGACCGTGATTTCATCATCACCTATATCAGCCCGGCGGACGAGCGCCTGCGCGGCTTTCAGGCCGCTGAGGTGGTCGGGCGCCCGGTATTTGAGCTACTTACTGAAGAGGCTGGCGCACTGGTCAAGCACGCGATCCATCTCAGCGTACAAAAAGCGCTGCCGGCAGGCCCAACCAGCTTTCGCAAGTTTGAGATCCAGCAGCTTTGCAAGGATGGCAGCCTCGTCTGGGGTGAGGTACTGGTCAAGGCCGACCTGAACGCCAAAGGCGAGGTGGTTGGATACCACGGCATCACGCGGAATGTCACCGAGCGCAAGCGCCTGGAGGAGCAAGTGCGCCAGTTGGCATTCCACGACACCCTCACCAACCTTGCCAACCGCCGCCTGCTGCTGGAGCACCTGGATCAGGCGATGGGAGAGAGCAAGCGCAGTCATCACTACGGCGCACTGATCTATCTTGACCTGGACAACTTCAAACCCCTGAACGACATACACGGCCACGGCATGGGCGACCTGCTGTTGATTGAGGTGGGGTCACGCCTCAAGGGTTGTGTGCGTGCGGCCGATACCGTGGCACGTATCGGCGGCGACGAATTTGTGGTGCTGCTGCGTACCTTGCCCCCTCAGTTGGATGAAGCGTGCGTACAGGCCATCGCCGTGGCAGAAAAAATCCGTCGCTGCCTGGCCGAACGTTATGTGCTGCGGTCCGTGCCAGACGCATCGGCCATCGAACACGCATGCACCGCCAGCATCGGTGTGGCGCTGTTTTGCGGACGCGATGAAACCCTGGAAAGCTTGATGCAAAGGGCCGATCAGGCGATGTACCAGGCCAAGGAAAACGGACGCAACCGCGTGCAGCTTGCGTTGACTACAAAAAAATAGCGGGGGTGCAATTCCGCTGTGGGCTGAGGCCATGTGAGCCCCCGCTCCAGCCTTGAGCAACCAGAACGCCTACATCAAATCATTCAACGGGAGGTTTCGCGATGAATGCCTCAACGAGCACTGGTTCACAAGTCTGGCGCATGCACGGGTCATTGTCGAAGCCTGGCGTCGGGAATACAACGAGGAGCGACCCAAGAAATCGCTTGGAGGGCTGAAGCCCTCAGCCTATGCACCGAGGTTGATGCAGAACCAGTTAAATTAAACCCCGGACTCAAAGGCCAAGTGCTACTCAAACATAGGGTGATGTCGGTACAACAGCAAGAACGAACGCATGGTTCTAAGAGCGCGCCTGATACCTGTAAATCACTGAAACTACCTTGAGTTTCCCCTTTCTGCTGCACTGCAGATGGAGGCATGTTCTACTGCGTGGTCGGCTGCACTGAGGCCATCAATTAAAGCTGCATTAGCGTTTGCGCATGCTTTTTTTCCATGTCCTCTTTACGTTCGCTGTAGCGGTCCACCAAATAAGGCGCAATGTCACGGGTGAGTAAGGTGAACTTCATCAGCTCCTCCATCACATCGACAACGCGGTCATAAAAAGAGGAGGGTTTCATGCGACCATTCTCTTCAAACTCTTCGTAAGCCTTGGCCACAGAGCTTTGGTTAGGAATGGTGAGCAAGCGCATCCAGCGCCCTAAGACACGCAGTTGGTTCACGGCATTAAAAGACTGCGAACCGCCACACACTTGCATGACAGCCAAAGTTTTGCCTTGTGTGGGACGAATCGCGCCCTCAGAAAGAGGTATCCAGTCAATCTGGCTCTTCATGATGCCGGTCATGGCTCCATGACGTTCGGGTGATGTCCATACCATGCCCTCACACCAGCGCACCAGGTCGCGTAGTTCTTTGACCTTGGTGTTGATTTCCACGCAGAAC